>NZ_JAFGYX010000039.1:0-31489 GCF_017491625.1 Pseudomonas sp. 50_B | reverse complement strand
CCATTTCAGAGCATTTCACCACCAACGCAAATTTCACTAGACATGTAACGTCCATTACATAAATATCATTTAGCCATTTTATGAAACAAAAACGACACTCAGCTTCCAAGGCACCCCGATGCCCTCTCTCCGAGACCTGATCACCGACCCCGCCCTCGACCTGACGCCTTCAGAGCGCAAAGTCGTGCGCGCCCTGCTCGACCACTACCCGCGCAACGGATTGGGGCCAATGTCACGCCTGGCAGAACACGCCGGGGTCAGCGACCCGACCATCGTGCGCTTGGTGAAGAAACTCGGCTTCAGCGGCTACGGGGAATTCCAGGAAGCCCTGCTCAGCGACATGGACGACCGCCTGCGCTCCCCTAGCACCCTGCTGCGCCCACGCTCACAAGTGGCCCAGGGCGATACCTGGAGCCGCTACCTGGCGGACAGCCAGCGCGCCCTGCACGACACCCAGTCCCTGACCCAGCCCGAAGACATCCGCGTACTCATGGACTGGCTGCTGGACAGCCGTCATCAGCTGTACTGCTTTGGCGGACGCTTCAGCAGCTTCCTCGCCCACTACCTGCTCAACCACCTGCGGCTGATGCGCCCCGGCTGTTTCTTTCTTGAAGACAACGCGCAACTGCCGGACCGCCTGTTCGATCTGCAGCGCCAGGATGTGGTGCTGCTGTTCGACTACCGCCGCTATCAGTCCCAGGCCCTGCGGGTGGCCAGCGCAGCCAAGGCGCGCAACGCCCGGGTGGTGCTGTTCACCGATATCTATGCCTCGCCGCTGCGGGAGCTGGCGGACCTGATCATCAGTGCCCCGGTGGAGTCCCTGTCGCCATTCGACACCCTGGTGCCGGCGCTGGCCCAGGTCGAGGCGCTGATCGCCTGCCTGACCCCGCGCAGCGCCGATCTTGATCAACGCCTGGAGGGCATCGACGCCCTGCGGGCGCAATTTGATACCCATGTGCTGGAGGAGAAATAAGGATGTTCAGCCTGCCCCACCGTTCGCCCCGGGACTTGCCCTTCGTCGTCGATCACACGGCCCTGCTGCTGGTGGACATGCAGCGCGCCTGGCTCGAACCGCAGTTCGACCCGCACCTGCAAGGCCCCGAGGGCGAGGCCTTTCTCAAGCGTGCCCGGGAGCAGGTGATCCCCAACCAGCAACGCCTGCTGGCCGCAGTGCGCGAAGCACGGCAGAACGTGCTGCACACCATTATCGAAAGCCTGACCGCCGACGGCCGTGACCGCTCCCTGGACCACAAGCTGTCGGACATGCACCTGCCCAAGGGCAGCCCCCAGGCGGCAATCATCGACGAGCTGGCACCGGTGGAAAACGAGATCGTCCTGCCCAAGACCTCTTCCGGGGTGTTCAACTCCACCAACATCGACTACGTGCTGCGCAACCTGGAAACCCGGCACCTGATCGTCGCCGGGATCGTCACCGACCAGTGCGTGGACATGGCCGTGCGTGACGCCGCCGACCGCGGCTACCTGGTGACCCTGGTCGAGGACGCCTGCGCCACCTATAGCGATACTCGGCACCAGGCCTGCCTGAATGCGATCAAGGGCTACTGCTGGATCACCGATACCCAGACCGTGCTCGGCCGCCTGCGGGAGATCCGCGGATGAGCCGCGGCCAGGGCATCGAGGCCCTGACGCCACTGGCCATGACCAGCATCGTCACCACCGATTTGATCGGCGTCACCCGGGGCCGCTCCTTTCCCAGCGACGAGCTGGAGCGCTACCGGGTCGGCGGCTGTGGCTGGGTGCCGGCCAACAGCGCCCTGACGCCCCAGGACCTGATCGCCGAGGACAACCCCTGGGGCGCCTATGGCGACCTGCGGCTGATTCCCGACCTGGACAGCCGGGTCACTGTCGGCGCCGGTCCGGATGCCACGGCCGCGCCCCTGGACTACATTCACGCCGATATCTGCCAGACCGATGGCCAGCCCTGGGCCGCCTGCCCGCGCACCCTGCTGCGCAACGAAGTCGAGCGCTACCGTGAGCTGGGCATCCAGATCACCGCCGCCTTCGAGCACGAATTCAACCTCGACAGCGGCGCCGCTCAGCGCGAGCACCTGGCCTTCTCCCTGGAGGCCCAGCGCCAGGGCGCGGCCTTCGGTGGCTGGCTGCTGGCGGCATTGCGGGCGGCCGCTGTCGAACCGGAAATGTTCCTCCCCGAATACGGCAAGCAGCAATACGAGATCACCTGCCGCCCGACCCAGGGCCTGGCCGCCGCCGACCGCGCGGTGAACGTGCGCGAGATCACCCGGGAGGTGGCCCGGCAGCTGGGGCAACGGGTCAGCTTCGCCCCCAAGACCGCGGCGGACGCCGTGTGCAACGGGGTGCACCTGCACCTGAGCCTGCAAGACCTGGACGGTACGCCACTGCTCTACGATCCCCTGGCGGTCCGCGGCGACGACCTGTCACGGCTGGGCCAGCACTGGGCCGCCGGGGTGCTCAAGCACCTGCCGGCACTGTGCGCCTTCACCGCGCCGACGCCGCTGTCCTATGAACGCCTGCAACCCCATCACTGGAGCGCCTCCTACGCCTGCCTGGGCCTGCGCAACCGCGAAGCCTCGCTGCGCATCTGCCCCACCGTGGACATCGGCGGCAAGCCCTTGGCGCCGCAGTACAACCTGGAATTCCGCGCCCTGGATGCCACCGCCTCGCCACACCTGGCCATGGCCGTGATCCTGATCGCCGGACGCCTGGGCCTTGAACAGAAGCTGCCGCTCAACGCAATGACCGACAAGGTCCCCGATGAGCTGAGCACCGAACAGCGCCTGGCCAGCGGCATCGTCCCCCTGCCCAGCACCCTGACCCAGGCCCTGGAATGCCTGCGCAGCAACACGGAATTGCTGCAGACCCTGCCGCCGGAGCTGCTGAGCACCTATTTCGCCGTCAAACAAAAGGAAGTGTCCCTGACCGAGCACCTGACCGCTGCCGATCTCTGTGAGCACTATGGACACCTGTACTAAATCCGCCGAGCACGGTTTCTATACCGAGCCGGCCTATCGCCTGTTCCGCGAAGACTCCACGCATCCGCTGATCCTGGTGTGCGAACACGCCAGCCACTACATTCCACCGGCCCTGCACGACCTGGGCCTGGACAAGGTGGCGGCCCGCGAGCATATCGCCTGGGACCCGGGCGCCCTGGAACTGGCCCAGAGCCTGTCCCGGGCCCTGGGCGCGACCCTGATCGCGGCCAACTATTCGCGGCTGCTGATCGACCTCAACCGGCCGCGGCATGCCCCCGACAGCATCCCGCTGCAAAGCGAGATCTATCAGGTGCCGGGCAACCAGCACCTGGACGAGGCCACCCGCGAGTACCGCCGCCAGCAGCTGTTCACGCCGTTCCACCAGCGTCTGCAGCGGATCATCGACCGGCGCCTGGCCGAGGGGCGCGAGGTACGAGTGGTGGGGATTCACAGCTTCACCCCGGTGTACTACAGCCAGCCACGCGCGCTGGAAGTCGGCGTGCTGTATGGCAGCGCCACCGCCTACGCGGCGCGGATACTGGAAGGTTTGTGGACCCTGCCGATAAAGGTGGCGGGCAACCAGCCTTATGAAATCGACCCCTTGAGCGACATGACCGTGCCGGTGCACGGTGATGCCCGGGGCCTGGAGTCGGTACTGATCGAGGTGCGCAACGACCTGTTGCGCAGCCCTGAAGCGGTGCAGCACTGGAGCGACTGTCTGGCGCCACTGCTGTAACGGATGTTGAAAGACGCTTGAACGCAACAAAGGCTGTTTGCAGGACAGGAACAACAACAAGAAAAACCGCTGTGGTGTGTCTTTAACCCTGCCAGGTTCAAACACAGGCCGGCGCGCGAGGCGTCAATGACGACCCTCGCCGCCGGATGCGCCCACTTACATTGGCTACAAGGAGAACTGCTTCATGGAGATTGAAGAATTCGGCTACAAACAGGAACTCAAGCGCGGGCTGAGCCTGCGCGACCTGGTGGTCTACGGGATGATTTTCATGATCCCCATCGCCCCGTTCGGGGTCTACGGCTACGTCAACCAGGAAGCCCCGGGCATGGTGCCCCTGGCCTACATCATCGGCATGGTGGCGATGGTCTTCACCGCCCTGAGCTACGGCGCCATGGCCCGCGCCTTCCCCATCGCCGGCTCGGTCTACTCCTATGCCCAGCGCGGCCTCAATCCCCATGTCGGCTTTCTCGCCGGCTGGCTGATGCTCCTGGACTACCTGCTGATCCCGCCGCTGCTCTACGTCTACGCGGCCATGGCCCTCAACCACCTGTACCCGGAAGTGCCCAAGGTCGGCTTCATCCTGGCGTTCCTGGTCAGCGCCACCTTCGTCAACCTGCGGGGCATCACCTTCACTGCGCGGATGAACATCCTGTTCCTGCTGGCGCAACTGGTGGTCCTGGGGATCTTCCTGTTCTACGCCTGGAACGCCCTGCACGGCGGCACCGGCAACGGCCAACTGACCCTGGCGCCGCTGTACAGCCCGGAAAACTTCCACTTCGGCATGCTGATGCAGGGCGTCTCGATTGCGGTGCTGTCGTTCCTGGGCTTTGACGCCATCTCGACCCTCGCCGAAGAGGTCAAGGGCGATCCCGGCCGCAGCGTCGGTCGCGCCGCCCTGATCACCCTGGTGGTGATGGGGGCGATCTTCGTGGTGCAGACCTGGATCGCCACGGACCTGGCCGCCGGCATGGGCTTCAAGTCCGCCGACACCGCCTTCTACGAGATCGCCGAACTGGCCGCCGGCAGTTGGCTGGCGACCCTCACCGGGGTGGCCACGGCGCTGGCCTGGGGCGTGGCGGTGGCCATTACCTCGCAAGCCGCGGTGTCGCGCCTGCTGTTCGGCATGGCCCGGGACGGCAAGCTGCCCAAGGTGCTGGCCAAGGTCCACCCGAAACACAACACCCCGCACATCAGCATCTACCTGGTGGCGGTGCTGTCGCTGCTGATCTGCTACCTGTTCATCAACTCGGTGGACACCCTGACCTCACTGGTCAACTTCGGCGCCCTGAGCGGCTTCATGCTGCTGCACATCACCGTGATCAATTTCTACTGGCGCCGGCAGAAGTCCGGCCAGGTGATCCGCCACCTGATCTGCCCGGTGATCGGCTTCGTGATCGTCAGCGCCATCATGTACAACATGGGCGTGGATGCGCAGAAGCTCGGCGCCATCTGGATAGCCGCCGGGCTGGTCTACCTGTTCCTGCTGAACAAGCTGGGCAGCGGTGCCGCCCTGCCCGATCCGCTCAAACCCTAAGTGAATTACCTGCGGCGCCGGATGGCGTCGCGTTTCCCCCCGAGGCAGCCGCCAAGAGCCGCCCGGGGACAGGCCGGCGGATCCCGCGGCCGTGGAACTGCGTGGTAACCGACAGTGATGTCTGGCCCATGTTCGCCCCCCGGGGCGAGCGGCCCTTGATACAGGAGTGCACCCATGCTGGCTTTGCGTCCCGTGGCGTTATTCGATCTGCCCCAACTGCTGCGCCTGGCCCGCCAACGCCTGCTGGGCGTAACGTCCCTGGTGGATGACGAAACCTACCTGCGGGAAAGGATCCTCGACTCCCTGGCGTCCTTTGCCAAGACCGAGGCCAGCCAGGGCCCGGAGAACTACTTTCTGGTGCTCGAGGACCCAGACAGCGGCCTGCTCCACGGCTGTTCCGACATTCTTGCCACGGCGGGCTTTGCCGCGCCGTTCTACAGCCTGCGCAACCGGCCCTTCATCAGCAGCTCCCGGGAGCTGAACATCGAACACGGGGTGCCGACCCTGTCCCTGTGCCAGGACCTCAGCGAACAGACCCTGCTGCGCAGCTTCCACGTGGACCCGGCGTTGTCGGGCACGCCCCTGGCGCAACTGACGTCCCGGGCGCGGTTGCTGTTCATGGCCGCTCACCCCCAGCGCTTTGCCGAGAGCACCATCAGCGAGATCGTCGGCTACAGCAACGCCGCCGGCGAGTCGCCGTTCTGGGAGGCGGTGGGCCAGCACTTCTTCGACCTGCCCTACATCGAGGCCGAACGCCTGTGCGCCCTTCAGGGCCGAGGCTTTCTGGCCGAACTCATGCCACAGTACCCGCTGTACATCCCGATGCTGCCGCCGTCGGCCCAGGACTGCATCGGACGGATTCACCCCGATGCGCGGGAGGCCTGCGACATCCTGATCGACGAGGGCTTCGCGCCTACCCAGTATGTGGACCTGTTCGATGCCGGGCCGACCCTGCAGGCGCGCAATAACCAGCTACGCTCGATCGTTCAGAGCCGGGTCGCGACCAGCTACCTCAGCCCCCAGAGTGGCCAGGGTCGCCACTGGTTGCTGAGCAATGACCGACTGCAGGGATTTCGCGCCATTGTCGCGCCTCTGGATGAAGCCCCGGGCGATGTGATCGGGCTCGACCCGTCGATGCTCCAGGCCCTGCAAGTGACACCGGGCGAACCGGTACGGGGAATCGCGTTATGAGTGGCCCGCCGCTTCTGCGCTGCCCGGGACTGTTGCAAGGAGTGCACCGATGATCGTCCGTCCGATCCGCGTCACCGATCTGCCCGGCGTGCTGGCTTTGCTGGAGGGCAGCTGTCGCGAGTTGAACAACCTCTCCACCGACCCCGAACGCCTGGCCCATCGCTTGCGCTGGGCCCAGCGCACCTTCGCCAGCCGGGTGGAACGGGCCGATGCCGACTACCTGTTCGTGCTGGAGGACGACGACCAGCAAATCATCGGCATCTGCGGCCTGAGCGGCGCCATCGGCCTGCGCGAGCCTTGCTACAACTACCGGGTCGGCATCACCCGTGGCAGAGCCCCGGGGCTGGGTATCGACAAAGAGATCCCGACCCTGTTCCTGTGCAACGAGATGACCGGGCAATCCCAGCTGTGTTCGCTGTTCCTGCGCCGCGACCAGCGCCAGGGCTACACCGGCCGCCTGCTGTCCACTGCACGCTTGCTGTTCGTCGCCGAGCACCCGACGCTGTTCGGCGACAAGCTGGTGGCCGAATTGCGTGGCCAGCTCGACAGCCAGGGCTGCTCGCCGTTCTGGGACAGCCTGGGCCGACACTTTTTCAAGATGGACTTCCAGCAGGCCAATCGCCTGTCCAGCCATGGCAGCAAATCCTTCATCGCCGAACTGATGCCGCGCCAGCCGCTGTACACCTGCCTGCTCAGCCCACAGGCCCAGGCGGCCATCGGCCAGGCCCACCAGAGCACCGAGCAGGCGGTGAACATCCTGCGCGACGAAGGCTTCAGCCATCAGGGCTGCATCGATATCTTCGACGGCGGGCCGCTGATCGAGGCCGAAGTGGCGAAGATACGCAGCGTGCGCGAAAGCCAGACCCTGCCGTTGCTGGTGGGCCGCCCGGACGAACAGGCGCCGGTGTGGCTGATTCACAACCGCCGCCTGGAAAACTGCCGCATCACCGCCGCCCCCGGGCGCCTGGTTTCAGGCTGCCTGCTGGTGGACCGCCTGACCGCCAAGCGCCTGCAACTGCAGCCAGGGGACTCGGTACGCGCCGTGCCACTGTTGGCCTGCCCGGCGCGGCCTCAGGGCCAGTCCGGGATCGCCCTCGCGCCGGACGCCGCCCTGCCCCTGTAGCCACGAGATTGACGAACGCCGGGGCGAATGTTCATATGCCGCCCAGTTTCAGGTGCCTCATGCCGCCGTGCACGAGGTGAAACGGGAAACCGGTGCGCCCTTTCAGGGCCAGTCCGGTGCTGCCCCCGCAACGGTAAGCGAGTGCTGCATTCAACACGCCACTGTACCCAAGGTATGGGAAGGCGAATGCCGCCAGACTCGCAAGCCCGGAGACCGGCCTGAAACGTCTGTTTGGCAATCCTGCGGTGGGCGGGCATGGGCCGGTATGGTCGCGTGCCTGTGGCCGATACCTTCTCCTGCGTGCTTCCCGAAGTCACTTTCGAGAAGACCAAGAATGACAACAACTGACACCTTCCTTGCATGCGACTGGCGTGCACCTCGGCGCCCCCTCAGCGGTGCCCTGCTCGGCTGCCTGTTCAGCCCCCTGCTGCTGGCGGACGACACTCCCCTGACACTGGAGCGGCAATGGGTTTCCGCCCCTTCGGTGGAGTCCACCACAGTGGCCGAAATGGCCCGGTACGGCAGCAAGGTGGAGATCATCGACCGCCAGCAGATCGAACGCGCCGGCCCCAGCAGCGACATCACCCGAGTGCTGCAGATGTACGTCCCCGGCCTCTACGTCGCGCCGAAAAACGGCCCCTTCGACTACGGCACCTATTCACTGCTGGGGGGCCGCAACGACGACACCCTGATCCTGCTGGACGGCGTACGCCTGAACAACCGTCTGTACGGCGGCCTGTACCTGGACACCTTGCCGGCCAATGCCATCGAACGCATCGAAGTGCTCAAGGGCGGCCAGAGCCTGCTGTTCGGCACCCAGGCGGTGTCCGGGGTGATCAACATCGTCACTCGCAGCCCCCAGACCCGCGACACCTCCGGCGAGGTCAACCTGGGCCTGGACAGCTTCATGGGGCAAAGCGGCGATGCCCGGGTGGAGCGCATCCTCAGCAATGGTTTCGGCGACCTGGGCCTGCTGGCCTATGTCAGCCACAACGTCTCCGATGGCTACCAGCCCTATCGCAACAGCGCCTACAGCGCCAGCACCCGGGACAAGAAACGCGGCTATGAAGTGACCACCTTCGGCGCCAAGGCGATCCAGGGCTTCGCCGACGATTCGCGCCTGGAACTGTTCTACCAGTACAGCGATGCCAACCTGGATTTCGCCCGCCCGGTGAACAACCAGAAGACCACCAACGACCGCATCCAGCAGATCGCCACCGCGACCTTCGAGCAGCGCCTGAGCGAGCGTTTCAGCTACTTCGTCAAGGGCCATGTCAACGACTGGGACACGCGCTACAGCAAGATCGACAGCCTCAAGGACGGCCGCCTGGTGAGCAAAAACCGTAACGACTACTGGGGCTTCACCGACTGGGGCCTGCAGGCCGAAGGCAAGGCCGAGCTGGACGGCGGCCATGTGCTGGTGTTCGGCACCGACAACCAGTGGTTCAAGGGCCAGGACGATGTGCTCAAGATCGACAATAACCAGGCCCAGGCCAATGCCCTGTACACCCAGTTGCGCCCGGTGTTCGCGGCGCTGCCCGACTGGCACCCGAGCCTGGGCATCCGCCACGAGAAGATGAGCGGCGGCGAAAGCGCCACCGTGGGCATGCTCACCTCCCTGTACGACCTCAACGCCCATTGGCAACTGCGCGGCCAGTACGGCAGCGCCTTCAAGCTGCCCAACGCCGAGCAGTTGTTCGTCAACGAGGACTACGAACAAGGCAACCGCAACCTCAAGCCGGAAAAGAGCCTGAATGCCGAGCTCGGCCTGGACTACAAGGGCAGCCTGCTGGCCGGCGAGTTCAACGCCAGCGTCACGGCCTTCCAGCGCAAGATCGACGACCTGATTGCCCTCGATGGCATCCACTGGGTCAATGGCCAGGGGCGGATCAAGGTGCGCGGCATGGAGGTCGACGGCCGCTGGCAGTTCAGCCCGCGATGGAACCTCTCGGCGGACCTGACCCGCAATCTGCTGGAGTCGCGCAACGGCGTGACCCTGAGCAACATTCCCGGCTTCTTCGCCCGCTCGCGACTGGGCTACGAGTCCGAGGATGGTCAGTGGGGCGTGGGGGGCGCGATCCGCTACATCGGCCAGATCGACAGCGCGAAGAAGGTCGACTACGGCCACTACTCGGTGGTGGACGCCGATGCCTATCGCTACCTCGACAGGGCCCAGCAACATCGCCTGAGCCTGCTGGTGGAGAACCTGTTCGACCGCGACTACACCACCAGCATGACCAGCAGCGCGCCGGCGGTGGACAACCTCGGCCGGCCCTTTACCAGCGAAGTGCGCTACACCTACCGCTTCTGAGGCCCAACGACATGCACAAGGACTATCAACGGGTGCTGTTCGTCGGCCCCGGCCTGCACGGCGGCACCCTGGGCGAAGCCTTTCGCCGCGAGCTCAAGGCGCTGCGCAACGAGGACGCCGGCACCCGGGTGATCGACACCCTGGACGGCTTCGACAGCCTCTGGGCCGCCCTGGAGGAACCCTTGCCCGAGGACGGCGCGGCGCTGCTGGTGGTGGACCTGGAGCCCAGTTCCGACAGCGCTTACCTGGACTGGCTGCGCGATGAGCTGGGACGCCTGGCCCGGGCCCATCCCCAGGCGCCGCAGCTGTGGATCACCGCCCAGGCCCTGGGCCGTCGCGGGCTGGATGCAGCGCTGGCCTGCGCCAGCATCGCCCAGCACGAGCGGCACCTGCCCTGCGATCAGGTCAACGCCGTGGCCAGCGACCCGGACTGGTCGCGGGTGCCACCCCATGCCCGGCAGGTGTTCCTGTGCACCGGCCCGCGCTGCGTGCGCCGCGGTGCCCTGGCGCTGTGGAAGACCCTGCGCCGTGAACTGCTGCGCCTTGACCACATGGAAACCCCCGGCGGCGTGCTGCTGACCCGCACCGCCTGCCAGTTCCCCTGCAACCTGGGGCCGGTGCTGACCGTGCACCCCGATGGCTGCTGGTACCGGGTCAGCGACGACCGCCAGGTCGTGCGTCTGGTGCAGGGGCATCTGCTGGCAGGTGAGCCGGTGCAGGATCTGCTGATCCCTTCGCCGTATGCGGGGGTGGCGGATGCCTAGGAAGATCCTCGGCCTCCTGCTATGGCTGGCGACCGGGCCGGCCCTGGCGGCCAGCTACGACAACTGCGCCAAGACCTGGACCGTCGAGGACCCTCCCCGGCGCATCGTGGCCCTCAACCAGCACAGCGCCGATCTGCTGCTGGCCCTGGGCGCCGGGCCGTCGATGATCGGCGTCGCCTACCTGGATGACGACAGTCAGGCCCAAACCCAGGGGCAGTACCACGGCGTGCCGGTGATCGCCCGGCAATACCCGTCGGCGGAGGTGCTCTACAGCCTGAAGCCCGACCTGGTGGTGGGCGGCTTCGCTTCGGCATTTCCCGACAACTTCAGCTCCCGGGAGCGCCTGGGGCGCATCGGCATTGCCAGCTACCTGCTGGAGTCGGCCTGCGCCGGGCATGATGAGGACTACTTCGGGCATATCCGTCGCGACCTGCGGACCCTGGGCCGGCTGTTGCAGCAGCCAGCCCGGGCCGAGCAACTGATCGCGGCCATGGAGGCCGACCTTGCTGCGGCAGCAGCCTTGTACCGGGGCCGCGACACGCCCGCGGTGTTCTACCTGGACAGCGAGGTCAACGGCCTTGCCAGCCAGGGCCAGCGCGGTTTTGTCGGGGTACTGCTGCAAGCCGCCGGCGCCCGCAACAGCTTCGCCGCCATCGACCGCCCGCGCCTGACGGTCGACAGCGAAACCCTGCTGAGCAACGACCCGGACGTGCTGCTCCTGGCAGACGCCCTGTGGTCACCGGCCACGCGCAAACGCCAGCTGCTGCAGCGAGACCCGGTGCTGTCGCGGTTGCGGGCGGTGCGCGAAGAGCGGCTGATCGACATCCCCTTCGCCCAACTGGTGCCGGGCATCGCCAGCGGCCGCACCGCGCTGGAACTGGCGCGGCGCCTGCACCCTGCTCCCCCGTAGGCGCCGGCTTGCCGGCGAAGCGAGCACCGCCAGCCCCCGCGACGCGCCACCCGACGCCTTCGCGGGCAAGCCCGCTCCTACAGACCGCACCCACTGTAGGAGCCGGCTTGCCGGCGAACGGAACACCGCCAATCACGCGGCGTACATGCCGACGCCTTCATGGGCAAGCCCGACCAGAGGCAGGTATTACAGAGGATTCAACACCCGGCGCGAAGGCCGCTCCGGCGGATGGCAGGTGACGTTGTTGCGACCAGCGGTCTTGGCGGCATACAGGGCCTGATCGGCATCGTTCAACCAATCCATGGCGTCCTCGTGCATGGGGTTGAACGCCGCCAGGCCAATGCTCAGGCTCACCTGCAACGCCGGATTCTGTTCGTAGCCAAGGGCCGCGAAGCGCCC
This sequence comes from Pseudomonas sp. 50_B, assembly GCF_017491625.1. Lineage (NCBI taxonomy): Bacteria > Pseudomonadati > Pseudomonadota > Gammaproteobacteria > Pseudomonadales > Pseudomonadaceae > Pseudomonas > Pseudomonas sp. 50_B. The sequence continues at coordinate 19,549 of NZ_JAFGYX010000039.1, read as the reverse complement.
GCGCAGCGCCTCCATCAGATCGGCGGCGTGCTCCAGCGGCACGTCCGGCAGGATCACGCAGAACTCATCACCGCCATAACGCCCGGCCTGATCGCTGGCCCGCAGGTTCTGCCGGAGGAGCTTGCTCAACTGGCGCAGCACCACATCCCCGGCCACATGACCGTAGGTGTCGTTGATGGCCTTGAAGTGATCGATGTCGATCAGGGCGATGGCGCCACCATGGGCCTGGCGCTGGCAACGCTGGAACTCGATCTCCAACTGGTCCTTCCAGGCACCGTGGTTGAGCAGCCCGGTCAGGCTGTCGGTGCGACTCAGGGCCAGCAGCTCGCGCTTGTGCCGGCCCAGGGTCGCCGCTTGCTGGTAACAGATGTAGCCCAGCACCATCGGGTACAGAGTCAGCATCGGCAGGCAGGCATACAACTGCTGCGGCGTGGTCAGGGGAGTGAACGACAGCCCGAACACCCCCAGGCCGATGCCAATGCCCAGGACCTGGGCCCCACAGCCGGCAAGAAAAAAACGCACCCCGCCCAGGGCGATGTTGTTCATCGCCATCATCCCCAGGGTGGTGGCCAGCGGCAGCGGATTGAACTGCATGGCCGCGACCCAGAACCCGCCCAGCAGCGAATCCACCAACAGGTTGCGGTACTCGGCGCGAAACGGCACCTGGGACCATCGGGCCCACTGATAGGCCAGGTGCGGCCAGACCAGGGCGTTGAACAGCATCAGTCCCCAGACCCAGGGCGCCGGTTGCAGCGGCCACATCCCGGCGGCCACGCACAGCAAGCCCAGGCCAAGGCCCAGAATCCGCGATTTATACAGCCTCCTGGCCAATGACAGTCCCTTGCCTCTGGTGTACTGCGCAGGGGCCAAGTTGCCTCCGTCCAGCGATGGGAAAGATGCAGCGAGCGATAGGTGAGCTTGACCGTTGCAAGTCTAGCCACGCGGATGCAAAACGCCATCAGTGTACACAGCCTGCCCGCTCAAGACGGGCCCGCTGAGCGGGAATCTGCCCGCCGGCCCCATGCATTCATTTGCAGAATGAAGTTCAGAGGAAACTTCGTTTGTCAGCCCCGGCACCGGCCAGCAGAATCGGGGCCGATCCGTACCTCTCTCGTTTCGATATCCACTGCCACGGGAACCTTGTCCATGAGCAACCAGCACTTCGTCAGTCCTGATCTGATCCGCCAGGGATTTTCCCGGGCCATGTCGGATATGTACCGTGAGGAGGTGCCCCTCTACGGCGCCCTGATGGCGCTGGTGGCCCAGGTCAATGCCCAGGTCCTGGAACAGCAGCCGGCCATTGCCCGGCACTTGCAGCACAGCGGCGAACTGCAGCGCCTGGACCTGGAGCGCCACGGCGCCATCCGTGTCGGCAGCGCCGCCGAGCTGGCGACCCTGGCCCGGCTGTTCGCGGTCATGGGCATGCAGCCGGTGGGCTACTACGACCTGACCCCGGCCGGGGTGCCGGTGCACTCCACGGCCTTTCGCGCGGTGCACGAAGAGGCCCTGCACGTCAGCCCGTTCCGGGTCTTCACCTCGTTGCTGCGCCTGGAACTGATCGATAACCCCGAACTGCGGCGCTTTGCCGAACAGGTGCTGGCCCAACGCTCGATCTTCACCCCCAAGGCGCTGGAACTGATCGAACAGGCCCACGCCCAAGGCGGCCTGGATGAGCAGGATGCCCAACGCTTCATTCAGGAAGCCCTGGAGACCTTCCGCTGGCACCACCACGCCACGGTGACCGCCGCCCAGTACGCCAGTCTCAGTGCCCAGCACCGGCTGATCGCCGACGTGGTGGCGTTCAAGGGGCCGCACATCAACCACCTGACCCCACGCACCCTGGACATCGATGAAGTGCAACGGCTGATGCCCGAGCACGGCATCACCCCCAAGGCGGTGATCGAAGGCCCGCCACGCCGGGCGTGCCCGATCCTGCTGCGCCAGACCAGCTTCAAGGCCCTGGAGGAACGGGTGGCCTTCACCGATCAGGACCTGCCCCAGGGCAGCCACAGCGCCCGCTTCGGCGAGATCGAGCAACGCGGCGCGGCACTGACACCCAAGGGCCGGGCCCTCTACGACCGCCTGCTGAATGCAGCCCGCGACGCCCTGGGCGACTTCCCCAGCGAGAGCAACGCCCAGCGCTACAACCAGCTGATGCAAGCGCACTTCGACGAGTTCCCCGACAACCACGACGCCATGCGTGAACAGGGCCTGGCCTATTTCCGCTACTTCGTCAGCGACGCCGGGCTGGCGGCACGCCACCAGCCCCAGCGGCCCACCACCTTGTCAGCGTTGCTGGCCGCCGGGCACCTGCGGGCCGAACCCCTGGTGTATGAGGACTTCCTGCCGGTGAGCGCCGCCGGGATCTTCCAGTCCAACCTGGGGGACGACAGCCAGAGCCACTACGCCGCACACTCCAACCGCCAGGCCTTCGAAACGGCCCTGGGCCGCGCCACCCTGGATGAGTTGCAGCTCTACGCCCAGACCCAGCAGCGCTCCCTGGAGCAATGCGCCGCCAGCCTGGGCCTGCCAGCGCTCTAAGCCCTGTCCGGCATCGGCCTTGCGGGTCGGTGCCGGATTCCCCCTTCGTCGTTTTGCCCCATGGTCATGGCCTGGCCGGGACGCTATTGTGCCGGAACTTGCGCCCGAGCCCGCGGCGCGCCACCACCAAGGATGGACACGGCGACATGAGATTCGCGACCGGCCTGTTTTTATGCTGCGCCCTCGGCGCCGCGCTGAGCACCCACGCAGCAGAAACCGTCAACGACATCACCCAGCTCAACCCCATCGTGGTGGACCAGGTGGCCCGGCCCACCACCCTGGAGCAGATCGTCAAACGGGTGGCCGAACACCCCGGCCCCATCGCCATCGGCGGCGGGCGCTACAGCATGGGCGGCCAGACTGCCACCGAGCATGCCTTGCAGATCGATATGCGCGGCTTCGACCGGGTGCTCGGTTTCTCCCGCGAGCACAAGGAAATCACCGTGCAGCCCGGCATCACCTGGCGCGCCCTGCAGAGTTTCATCGACCCCTACGATCTGTCCGTGAGCATCATGCAGAGCTACGCCAACTTCACCGTCGGCGGCGCCCTGAGCGTCAACGCCCATGGCCGCTATGTCGGCTATGGGCCGCTGGTGACCTCGGTCAAATCCATCAAGCTGGTGCTGGCCGACGGCCAAGTGGTCGAGGCCAGCCCGCAAAGCAACGCCGAACTGTTCTACGGCGCCATCGGCGGCTACGGCGGCCTCGGGGTGATAGTCGAAGCCACCTTGCGCCTGAGTGAAAACGTGCGCCTGCTGCGCAGCTTCGAAGAAATGCCCCTGGGCGACTACCGCCCCTTTTTCTTTGCCCGGATCGAGCACAACCCCAAGGTCATCCTGCATAACGCCGTGCTCTACCCCGACCAGTACCAGACCCTGCGCGCAGTGTCCTACAGCCAGACCGACCTGCCGCTAACGGTCAAGGAACGCCTCACGCCCCTGGACCAGAACTACTGGAAAGAACAGAAAGCCCTGAAAGTGGTGAGCCAATGGCCCGGGGGCAAGGCCCTGCGCCAGGAGGTGATCGACCCCCTGGTGCTGAAGAAACCCCAAGTCTCCTGGCGCAACCACGAGGCCAGCCTCGACGTGCGCGAACTGGAGCCCGACTCCCGGAGCGAGCGCACCTACGTGCTGCAGGAATACTTCGTACCCACCGACCAGCTGGAAAGTTTCGTCCAGGAGATGGGCGCGACCCTGCGGGCGCACAGGGTCAACGTGATCAACCTGTCCATCCGCCACGCCAAGGCCGACCCCGGCACCTTGCTGGCCTGGGCCAAGACTGACGTGTTCGCCCTGGTGCTGTATTACCAGCAGAGCACGGCAGAGGCGGAGCGGGACGCCGTGCGGGAATGGACCCGGGCCCTGGTGGACAGCGCGATCAAGCGCGGCGGCAGCTACTACCTGCCCTATCAGATCCACGCCACACCGCAGCAGTTTCGGGCGGCCTATCCGCGGGCCGGGGAATTTCTCGCGCTCAAGGCGCGGGTCGATCCGCACAACAAGTTTCGCAACAAGCTGTGGGACGCCTACGGCACCGACAGCCAGGGCAAATAGGTCGCGCCCCGGGGCTCAACGGGCCCCGGACTTGCCACCGGCCAGCACCTTGCGTTGCTGAAGGAAAATCACCCCGTCACCGTCAAAGGCGATCACGTCGTCAGCGCTGAACGGAGCACCGTCGCCGTGCTCATGCCGCAGCCAGCCCTCGGACCACAGGTCGCCGCTTTCATAACGGATCTGGACGAAGTAGTAAGGCGCTTCGCTGCGGGTGACTTCAACGTAGTGCCCACCATCGACGCCGCCCTGCCATCGGGCCCGGGGATGTTCCGGCAATGTGTGCACGGCTTCTTTGAAAAGGCCTGTCCAGGCCATCCCGAGGGCAACCAGTATCAGCGTCAGTGCGCCGATCGACATGAGAAAACGCTTCAACCAGATCAATCCAGGATCTCCACTACCATCCACCTCCGCGAGCGGTCCCGCGGAGCAGTCGGCCATTTTGTTGAAGGCCCCGCGACTGCGCAATGAAAAACCGCAGGCACTTGCCAGACGCCGGCAGAGCCTTCAGCCTTGCCCGGCGCGACAACCGTGCAAGCGGCTTGGCGCCACTTCAACTCTATCGAGACACCCTGGCATGCGTATCACCCTGACGGACATCCGCCTCACTGCGGCGCAAGACCTCTGCGTCAGCTTCTGCTGTGCCTTCGGCGAGGGCCGCGGCCAATGGCTGGGCCCCTCGCCGAGGGTCGGGCACGACTACGAAGTGGAACTGAGCCTGGAGGACGAGTTCAGCTGGAATGACAACCTGGAGCCCTGTGCCCAGGGCCCGTTCCGCCTGCACTGGGACCAGGGTGCCTTGCAGGTCAGTGGGCGCCTGGTTCAGCTCGATGAGGATGGCGTCGCCGCCCTGGCGGTAGGCCCCTCGATCATCCTCCTGTCCCTGCGGGGTGGCCCCGAGCGCCTGCCGCAGTGGGTCAGTCTGCGCGCCCACCAGATCAGCCTGCAGCCCATCGCGCTTTGAGCGCCCACGACCAACCACGGTGCAGCGCAGAAAACCCGCAGGGGGGGTGTTTGAAGGGGAAGCTGAGCGCCTTTCAAGGGCTCGAACGTCGCCGGACGCGACAGTTACACAACCTGGCGTTCGCAGGACATTGTTCAGGGAGGGTGTTCGCCCAGTGCTCTGGCCTTGGCAATCCATGCACCGGTAAAGAGCCCTTGCACCGGGCGAACGATTGGCATTCTAGTGCAACTGAAGGGGAAAATCCGTGGGCGGATTCTGAATAAAACTGGACACCGGGGTGATCCGTCGCCCTCGCCGCCGGCTCGCCCCTCAGTTCAGCCCCGTCAGCCCTGGCCCCTGGGGCTGTCCTGCAGCCCCCCTCAATACCCGGTCATCTCCAGATAACCGCTGCCGGTGTGGCTGCCCTCCAGGGTGATCGGCCCCTCCCAATAGGGAATGCTCAGTTTCATCCACGACTGGGGATTCAAGGCCCGGGTTCTGATGTCCAGTTTCTTATCGGGAATCTTCAGTTGCCAGGCGCTCGGCAGGCGCCGCCCCTCGACCTGGGCTTCCTCCAGGGGCGTCATCTGGATCTGCTCGCGCCCCAGGCTCTGGGTGCTGCCATCGACATTGATCCAGGTGCCGGTGATGTAAGGCGCGCGATGGTTCTCCCGCACCCGGAACAGCATCAACCGTTCTCCGCTGTCCAGGTGCAGGGAGAACCAGTCCCAACCGGTCTGGTCGGCGGCCAGGGGCTGGCTGCTCCACTCCCGGTCGAGCCAGGCCGGGCCGCTGACCTCATAGCGTTGGCCGTCGATCTGCAACTGCCCCGACGCCTGGAAGAACGGCTGGCTGTAGTAATACGACGCCTGACCCTGGTCCGACTTGCGGCTGTAGCCGCCCACGCCCTGCAGCACCAGCGGCTGGCGGCTGGACAGTTGCAACTGATAGGCGAACCCCGGCCCACTGGCCTGCACCTGCATCCGGGCCAGGGGATTGTCCCCGGTGGGCAGGCTGGTGAAGCGCCAGTCATCGATCCAGGCCTGGAACGGCTGCGCCGTGACCCCGGCCTGCCCCACCCCGCCCCGGGCATAACGCTCGGCGGCATAGTGACGGCTGGCCGAAGTGGCCGCCGCGTGCCCCAGCCAGACCAGCGGTGCGCCCCAGCCGGGCTGCTCGGGCGCGGCCCGCAACGCACTGCGAAACAGCGTCCATTGCACACCGAATTGCCGGCCTTGAGCGTCCTTCAGGTTGGCCGTCAGGTACCACCACTCGATGCGAAAACCGTCATGTGGGCCATGATCGGCAGGAAAGCTGAAGGTGCGCCCCGGCACCACCGGGGCAAAGGCCGAGGCCTCGTTGCCCAGCCCGGCAAAACCCTGGGGCGCCGCGGCGTCCTGGTCGCAGCCGGCCAGCAGCAGAAACAGCAGCGACAGCCACCGGCAATCACTCTTCATGGGCAAAGGTCCTCAGCAAATCCGCCGGTTGTGCACGGTACAGCTTCAACAGCGGCCAGGCCGAGGCCGCCAGGGTGGCCAACATGGCCAAGCCCAGCAGTTGCAGGATCTGCCCTGGAAACACCCGCAACGGCAGGCTCCAGCCAAAGGCCTGGACATTGATCACGCTGTTCAGGCACCCGGCCAGGACAATCCCCAGGGGCAACGCCAGCATCAGGGTGAGCACCGCCAGCAGCCAGGTCTGCCCGAGGTTCAGCAGCATCAACTGGCGCCGGCCCACCCCCAGGGCCCAGAGCGGTGCCAACTGGCCCAGGCGGCTCTGGCTCTGGGTCAGCAGGCTGATGAACAGTGCCACCCCGGACACCCCCAGGGTCAGGCTATTGAGGGCGGCGGTGGCGGCGAAGGTACGCTCGAAGACCTGCAGCGACCAACCCTTGAGCCGGGCCTGATCGATGATCCGGCTGTCATCCAGCTGAAACTGCTGTTGCAAGGCACCGATCAGCGGCGCAACCGCCTCCGGCGCAAGGCGCAGGTTGAAACGGTTCGGCGCCAACTGCGGCCAATGCGCCAACAGGTGCTGCACATTCACCAGCAAGTGCCCCTTGGGATTGCCGTAGTCGGCATAGATCCCCACCACCTGGGGCGCCCAGTGCCCTGCCGGCACCGGCAGTTCCAGGCGATCCCCCAGGCGCACCTTGAGTCTTCGGGCCAACTGTTCGCTGAGCATCACGCTGTCGTGCGCCGCCAACTGCGCCCAGGGATCGGCCCCCTGGGCCTCCAGCAACGGCCAATGCTGGCGATAGCTGGGATGGTCGATCACCCCGTACAGGTCCGCCGGCCAGCCCTGGACCTGCAACGCCACCTGCCAGCTGGGCAGCACCGCCGTCACCTGGGTCTGGCGCGGCAGCCAGTCCAGCAGTTGCCCGGCCTGTTCGGGGCTTTGCGGGTTGAGGTAGAGCTCGGCGCTCAGGCGCTGCTCCAGCCAGTCATTGAAGGTCTGGCGAAAACCGGCAGTCATGCTGCCGGCGCCAATGTTCGCCGCCAGGGCCAGGAGCAGGGCCATCAAGGCCAGGCTCAGGGCCGGCAACTGCTGCCGACTATCGGCGACAAACCATTGCCCCAGCACCCCGCGACTGCGCCCCAGCAAACCGCCCAGCACCGCGTTGAGCAGCACCGGCAGGCCCAGGGCCGCCGCCAGCAGCAAAGCCGCCAGCAGCACGAAACCGCTGGCCAGGCTGTCGCCCCAGTGCCACGCCAGCAGGGCCACCAGCAAGGCCAGGCAAGCGATCCAACCCTGGCGCCGCAACCAGCGGGCATGGGCCTGGTGCCAGGCCTGGGGATTGGCCAGGGCCAGCAACGGCAGGCGCGCTGCCCGCAGCAGGCTGGCGCCACCGGCCAGCAAGGCGCCCAACAGACTCAGGCCGATACCGCTGAACCACCACCCGGGACTCAGGCTCAACTGCCCGGCCACTTGCGCGCCGTACAAGCCCCGCAGGCTGGCGGCCACGTCCGGCAGCAACACCCCGGCCAGCAGGTAGCCGCTGACCACGCCAGCCACACCGCCCAACAGCGCCAGCCCTCCCAGCTCGACGATCAGGCAGGCAATCAGCAGCCGCGCACTGACCCCGCAGGCCCGCAGGGTGCGCAGCAAGCCGCGCCGCTGCTCCAGGGCCAGGCCAATGGCGGCGTGCACGATAAACAGCCCCACCACAAAGGACAGGAACCCCAAGGCATCCAGGTTCAGGTGAAAGCTTTCGGTCAGGCGTGCCAGATCGCCCTCTGCTTCACCCTGGCGCAGCACCAGTTGCCCCGCCAGTTGCGCCGGCAGTGGCGGTGCCTGGGCGGCAAAGTCCCTGGGCAGCAACAAGCGGCTCAACTGCCCGGGCTGGCCGAGCACCTGCTGGGCAAAACCGATGTCCATCAACAGCAGCCCCGGGGCCATGTCCGCCTGCACCCGCAGCGGCGGTAAGCGCTGGCCATTGACTGCCTGGGGTTGCTCGCCCTCTTGCAAGCCCAGGCTGGCCAGGGTCTGCGGCGCCACCCAGGTGGTGCCCGGCACACTGAAGAACTCGACCATCTGTTGCAGCGCCAGGGCCTGACCGGCCACCGCGGAACCGGCGGGCAGCGATAAGGGCTCGATGCCCATCACCTGCAGGGGCTGGTCGGGGTGATCCTTGAGCTGCACCCGCCCCTGGAGCACCGGCGACACCGGCCAGCCGGCACGGCGCAGCTCGACGAACCCCTGCTGGGAAAAACTCGCACCACTGGCGCTGCCCAGGCTGGCCTGAGGCTCGCCGCCGATCAACTGGCTGGCTCGGGCATAACTGTCCCGAGCCTGACTGTTGAGAGCCAGCACGCCGGTCAACAAGCTGGTGGCCAGCCAGAGTCCGGTGAGCACACTGAAAAACTGCACCGGATGCCGGCGCCAGTGGCTCAGCAGCGCCCGCATCGCTGTGACAAAGACCCCCATCTCAAGCCCCGACCGGGTCGGCCAGACGACCGCGTTGCAGCACCACCGTCTGTTGCAGGCGGCTGGCCACCCGCTGGCTATGGGTGACCATCAACAAGCTGGTGGGGCTGTCCGCCAGTAGCTCCAGCAACAGCTGCAACACCTCGTCGCTGGTGGCCTCGTCGAGGCTGCCGGTGGGTTCGTCCGCCAGCAGCAACCCGGGTTTCGCCGCCAGGGCCCGGCCCAGGGCGACCCGTTGCTGCTGGCCGCCGGAGAGCTGCTCCGGGTAACGCCGCAGCAAATCACCCAGGCCCAGGCGCGCCACCAACTGCGCCTGCCACAGCGGATCGAGGCGCCCGGCCAGGCGCGCCTGGAAGCTCAGGTTGTCTTCCACCCGCAGGCTGCTGATCAGGTTGAACTGCTGGAACACCAGGCCCACTTCAGTGCGTCGCCAGTCGGCACGCTGGCCCTCGGTCATCTGCTCCAGGTGCTGCCCGCCGATGCGGATGCTGCCGGCGTCGACCCGGTCGAGCCCGGCGATCAGGTGCAGCAAGGTGCTCTTGCCACTGCCCGACTCGCCCATCAGCGCCAGGCTGCTGCCGTGCCGCAGCTGCAGGTCCACGCCCTGCAGCACCGCCAGCGGGCCCTGGGGCGTGGGGTAACTCTTGAAGACGCCTTGTACCTGCAGCATGGGCTGATTCGTCCGAGTAGAGAGGGAGCCAAGGATAGCCTGAGCAGCACCGCCCCTATCGGCCCGTGCCGGTGAAATATAGTATTGCGCCACTTTCTTCATGGCAGGACGCACAGATGAACTACACCCAGGCCCAATTGAAGTACCGGCTGCAGATTGGCGCAGGCGCATTGATGTTCACCGGCGCATTGATCTCCACGCTGTTCTCCACCCTGAAAATGCTCCACTGGCGCCTGGACAGCTACACCGCCATGGCGAGCACCATCAACCGCCCGATTCAGCAGTTCACCCTGATGGTCTCGGAAAACACCCGGGCCCTGGACTGGTTCTGGGACAACAGCCCGACCCCCAGCTTCATCGACCTGAGCTACTCCTCCCACTGGAAATTCCTGGTGATCTACCTGCTGATCTTCGTCGGCGCCGCCCTGTTCGCCTCGGGCCGGACGCTGATGCGCAAGGTCGAGGCCGTGGAACCGCTGATCGAGGCCCAGCTCAACGCCCCGGTCGAGGACGGCGTGCCCGCCAGGACCCTGCAACAGCTGGAGGAGTCGACCCGGGTGGAGGCCGCGCCAGCGTTCTTCAGCCAGACCCGCCTGCTGGTGGTCTGGCCCCTGGGCGGCGCCGCGGTCTACCTGGGCCTACTGTGGATGCTGGGCATCATCTGAGCCCGGCACCGGCTGATCGAGCAGCGCCTCGGCCACCGGGTACTTGACCAGCACCCGGTTGCGATACAGGCACTCCTGGCGCAGCAGCTGGGCGTCCTGGCCCTTGGTGCGAATGTCGCGCCAGATCTGGTTCTCCCGGTACACCCGGGCGCCCTCGCGCACAAAGCGATGGGCCCGCTGGTAGACGTGATAGCGATACTCCCGCGGCCGCTCGCAGAGCAGCTCGCCCTCCAGTTGCTGCGCGCCGACCAGCAGCTTGAGCTGCAAGGTCTGGGGGCCGGGGTTGTACAGCACCAGATCGATGTAGTTGTAGAAGATCGCCGCACCGGAACCGAAGGGCAGCACCCGGCCCTCGTCGGGGAACGGGTCGAAGCTGTGGTTGGCCCGCTCCACCACCTCAAGCGGCGAGTGCAGCGCCATCCAGTGAATCAGGTTGCTCAGTTGGCAGATGCCTCCGCCGATGCCGCGGCGGGCCTCGCCGAACGACAGCTCCATGCCTTCGACAAAACCGCGCCGGCGACTGGGCCGGCCCACCAGCTTGCAGAAGGAAAAATACTCGCCGGGGGCGATGCGCACGCCATCGATGCAGGCCACCGCCAGCTTGAGGTTGATCACCTTGTTGTGCTGCAGCGCCAGGTCGCAGTCGCCCAGGGTGCGGATCAGTTTCGAGGTGTGCTTGATCAGCCGATGGGGCAAGTGCGAGCTGCCGGGCTCGGGCCGGGCGTAACGGCGCCCGGAGCAGCGCCAGGCCAGATGACGCATCAGGCGCCTCTGGCGTACTCGCAGCCAGTACAGCAGCGGGTGATACGAGGACAGGGGTTTCATCGATGGTTAAACGGCGGCCCGGCGCGACGACGCAGGAGCCGGCTTCGTCCTTGAAAAAAAGAGCGGCATCTTAGCGGCAAGCCTGCGCCCATGCCAGAAGCCCTGCACCCGAGCGCACCGTACAGGAATGCCCCGAGGACCAGGCCCAGCCCTAGCCCAGCAACTGGCTGAGCACGGCCCGCAACTTGCCCGGTTTCAGCGGTTTGTTGAGCAGCGGCGCTCCCAGTTGCTGCAAGGCCCGGCGGCACTGGTCGCTGCGGTCGGCGGTGATGATCACCGCCGGCAGCGGCTGCTGGAAGTGCTCGCGCAGCTGCTGCACCACCTGGCAGCCGGTGACCCCGTGATCCAGGTGAAAATCCGCCAGGATCAGCTCCGGCGCCCGGCCCTGAAGCACCGCCAGGGCCGCCGCCTGATCGGTGGCGGTGAGCACTTCGCAGCCCCACTGCCCGAGCAGCGCGGCCATGCTCTCAAGGATGCTCAGCTCGTTGTCCAGCACCAGCAGGCGCCGCCCCGGCAGCGGGTTGCCGGTGCCCGGCTGCGGTGCCTGCAAGCTGATGGGCAATGGCACCCGGTCCGCCAGGGGCACCTCGATACTGAACCGCGAGCCCCGCCCCGGCCGCGACTGCACCTGCACCCGGTAGCCGAGGATCTTGGCGATGCGCTCGACAATCGCCAGCCCCAGGCCCACGCCTTTGCGGTCGGCGGCGCGGCCCACGTCCAGCTGATTGAATTCGAGGAAGATCGAGTCCAGGCGGTCGGCGGCAATGCCGCGCCCGGTGTCCCACACCTCCAGCCGCAACTGATCGCCGCGGCGCCGCGCCGCCAGCAAAATGCTGCCGCGCTCGGTGTAGCGGCAGGCATTGCTGAGGAAGTTACGCAGAATCCGCGTCATCAGCCGCAGGTCGGTGAACAGGGCAAAGTCGCCAAAGCGCACCCGCAGCTCCAGGCCCGCCGCCTCGGCCACCGACTGGAACTCCGAGACCAGCGGCGCGAGCAACTCATCCAGGCGATAGACCGCAGGGTCGGGCTTGACCGCCGCCTGGTCGAGCTTGGAGATGTCCAGCAGATCGGTGAGCAGGTCCTCGGCGCCTTCCAGGGCCTGGTGGGTGCGCTCCACCAGCAGTTGCTCGGCCGCCGGCAGGCGCCGCTCGCGCAAGGTAGAGATCAGCAGGCGCGCGGCATTCAGCGGTTGCAGCAGGTCGTGGCTGGCGGCGGCCAGGTATTTGTCCTTGCTGCGATTGGCCGCCTCGGCGGCGTCCCGGGCATCCCGCAGATCACACTCGATGCGTTCGCGCCGGGCGATCTGCTGCTGCAGGTTGCGGTTGGCTTCCAGCAGTTCATCGGTGCGCGCGGCGACCCGCTGCTCCAACTGGTCGTTGAGCTGTTCCAGGTGCTGCTGGGCCAGCTTGCGTTCGGTGATGTCGGCGACAAAACCTTCCACCAGCCCGTCCTGGTCGGGCTTGAGCAGCAGGTTCATCAGCACATCGATGCTGCTGCCGTCCTTGCGCCGCAACTGGGTTTCATAGCCCAACAGGCTGCGCTGGCGCTGCAGCTCCTCGCCGATGGCCGCCAGTTCCGCCGCACCGCCGACGAACAGATTGCCCGCCAGGTCGGCCAGGGAGAACAGCACTTCCTGCGGGTCCTGATAGCCCAGCATGCGCGCCAGGGCCGGGTTGGCCGCGCGCAGGCCGGCCTGCAGGCTGGCCTGGAAGATGCCGTGCACCGCATGCTCGAACAGCCACTTGTAGCGGTTGCGCTCGGTTTCCAGGTCTTCCAGGCGCGCCGCCAGTTCCGGGTAGTGACTCTTGCGCGCCGAGTGGTTGCCCAGCCCCAAGAGCCCGGCCAGGGCTCGTTGCTGTTCGTCAGAGGGCCTCGCCATACACCACCTCGACATCACGCTGGCTGGATTCGCGAGGGTTGGTGAGGATGCACGGATCGTCCATCGCATGCTGCGAGAGGAACGGAATGTCGCTGCTGCTGACCCCATGCAGGCTCAGGGTTTCGTGGAAACCGATGGCGTGCTTGAGGGCGATCAGGTGCTCCACCAGGCGCCCGCAGATCTGCCGCTGGTTGAGCCCGCGGCAGTCGATGCCGAAGGTCTCGGCAATCACCTTGAAGCGCTCCGGCGCCGAGCTGTAGTTGAAGGCCACCACATGCTCCACCAGCACCGCGTTGCACAATCCGTGGGGCAGGTCGAGAAAGCCTCCCAGGCTGTGGGACATGGCATGCACCGCGCCGAGAATCGCGTTGGAGAACGCCAGCCCGGCCTGCATGCTGCCGAGCATGATCTGCTCGCGCAGGGCGATGTCGCCGGGGTTGGCGATCATCTGCACCAGGTTGCCGTTGATCAGGCGCATGGCTTCCAGGGCATGGGGATCGGTGAGCGGGCCGTGGCCGGTGGAAACAAAGGCCTCGATGGCATGCACCAGGGCGTCGATACCGGTGCAGGCAGAAAGAAACGGGTCCATGCCCAGGGTGGTTTCCGGGTCGATCAGCGACACATCCGGCACCACCGCCTTGCTGACGATGGAGAACTTCATCCGTTCCTGCTGGTTGGAGATGATCACGAACTGCGAGACGTCCGCCGAGGTGCCGGCGGTGGTGGGAATCATGATCAAGGGCGGGCTCGGCACGCGGATCATGTCCACCCCTTCAAACTCCAGGATGCTGCGCCCGTGGGCCACCACGATGCCGATGCCCTTGCCGCAGTCCATGGGGCTGCCGCCGCCGACGGCGACGATCACATCGCAGGCGTTTTCGCGGTAGACCTCGGCGCCCTGCATCACCTCCTCCACCCGCGGGTTGGGCGAGACCTGGCTGTACAGGCAATAGTCGACACCCTGGGCCTGGAGACTGGCCTCGACATCGGCGACCCAACCGGCGGCGATCACCCCGGGGTCGCTGACCACCAGGACCTTGCGCGCGCCGAAGGTCTTCGCATAGTTGCCGACGTTATGCCGGCAACCGGCGCCAAAGATGATTTCCGGAGACACGAACTTGCGCAGCAGACTGAGATTCTGGCTCATGACGGAAGCCTGTTTTCTTATTGTTCTGGAAGGAGAACGCCAGCCTAAAGCATCCGTTGCTGAAAGCAATCCGACCATCGGCGGACTTCGCAGCCTCGCAGGCCCTGTAGCCGCTGCCGCAGGCTGCGAACGGCACGAAGGGCCGCGGCGCTCTTGAGGTCGCTGCGGGTTTGGCGGGGGATCGCCAGGCAAGGCCCTGCGGGCCTTTGCGCAGCTTCGCCGTGGCTCAGCAGCGGCTACAGGGCCAGTGCCGATCCGAGGTTGTGTAGCCGCTGCCGCAGGCTGCGAACGGCACGAAGGGCCGCGGCGGTCTTGAGGCCGCTGCGGGTTTGGCGGGGGATCGTCAGGCAAGGCCCTGCGGGCCTTTGCGCAGCTTCGCCGTGGCTCAGCAGCGGCTACAGGGCCAGTGCCGATCCGAGGTTGAGTAGCCGCTGCCGCAGGCTGCGAACGGCACGAAGGGCCGCGGCGCTCTTGAGGTCGCTGCGGGTTCGGCGGGCGATCGTCAGGCAAGGCCCTGCGGGCCTTTGCGCAGCTTCGCTGGGGCTCAGCAGCGGCTACAGGGACCGGGTGGCGTCAGAGATGGATGTCCATGCCGTCATGCGCCACTTCGATGCCGCGGCGGGTCAGCTCGGCGCGCTCGGCGGAGTCTTCGTCGAGGATCGGGTTGGTGTTGTTGATGTGGATCAGCACCTTGCGCGCCCGGGGAAAGCGCTCCAGCACCTCGAGCATGCCGCCAGGGCCGCTTTGCGCCAGGTGGCCCATGTCGCTGCCCAGTTTGTCGCCGACGCCACAGACGCGCATTTCATCGTCGCGCCACAAGGTGCCGTCCACCAGCAGGCAGTCGGCGCGGTCCATCCATTCCAGCAGGGCCTCATCCACCTGCCCCAGGCCCGGGGCGTAGAACAGGCTGGCGCCGCTGCGCCGGTCCTCGATGAACAGGCCGATATTGTCCCCCGGGTGCGGGTTGCCGCGATGGGGCGAATACGGCGGTGCGCTGCTGCGCAGGGCAATGGCCCGCAAGGCGAGGTCTGGGCAGGCCGGTAGGCTGAACTCGCGGCCATCGAGGTGGATGGGCTGCCACTGCAAGCCGCCGTTCCAGTGGCTGAGCATGGTGAACAGGGGGAAGCCGCTGCACAGGTCCTGATGGACCATCTCGGTGCACCAGACCTGATGCGGGCAGCCTTCGCGCAGGCTGAGCAGGCCGGTGCAGTGGTCGATCTGGCTGTCCAGCAGGATCACCCCGGCCAGGGCGGTGTCGCGCAGCTGTCGGGCCGGTTGCAGGGTCGGGAAGGATTCCAGCTGCTGGCGAATATCCGGCGAGGCGTTGCACAAGATCCACTCGCTGCCGTGGTCGCTCAGGGCGATGGACGATTGGGTACGGCGCTGGGCGCGCAGGCTGCCGTCGCGCACCCCGGCGCAGTTGCGGCAGTTGCAGTTCCACTGGGGAAAACCGCCACCCGCCGCGGAACCGAGAATGCGGATATGCATGACGTGCTCCTGAAGGGCAAAAGACTCCGGCCAACACCAGGAGCGGCCGGAGCGGGACGGCTCAGCGGTTGGCGAAGTACATGGTCACTTCAAAGCCGATGCGCAGGTCGGTGTACGCAGGTTTATGCCACATGGGGTCAATCCTCTTGTTGTGCCGGACGATTCCGGTAGAGGCATTAATGCACGGGGCACGCGGCGGCCGAATGCTACTTTGGGACGAGCCGGCGGGGTGCATTGGTAGGGGCTTGGCGCATGTGTAGCCGCTGCCGCAGGCTGCGAACGGCACGAAGGGCCGCAGCGTTCTTGAGGCCGCTGTGGGTTTGGCGGGGGATCGCCAGGCAAGGCCCTGCGGGCCTTTGCGCAGCTTCGCCGTGGCTCAGCAGCGGCTACAGGGCCGGTGTCGATCCGAGGTTGGTGTAGCCGCTGCCGCAGGCCGCGAACGGCACGAAGGGCCGCAGCGTTCTTGAGGCCGCTGCGGGTTTGGCGGGGGATCGCCAGGCAAGGCCCTGCGGGCCTTTGCGCAGCCTCGCCGAGGCTCGGCAGCGGCTACAGGATGGCGCAAGTTGAGGGGATCGGGGTCTCTAAAAAAAACGGCGCGACGTCCACCCAAGACGTCGCGCCGTTGCCACACAAAGCGGGGCAGCACCCAACTACCCCGCCCTTTCTTGCCCTTAGAAGAAGCCCAGGGGGTTGATGTCGTAGCTCACCAGCAGGTTCTTGGTCTGCTGGTAGTGGTCGAGCATCATCTTGTGGGTCTCGCGGCCCACGCCGGATTTCTTGTAGCCACCGAACGCGGCATGCGCCGGGTACAGGTGGTAGCAGTTGGTCCACACCCGACCGGCCTTGATCGCCCGGCCCATGCGGTAGGCGCGGTTGATGTCGCGGGTCCACAGCCCGGCGCCCAGGCCGAACTCGCTGTCGTTGGCAATCGCCAGGGCTTCGGCTTCGTCCTTGAAGGTGGTCACGCCCACCACCGGGCCGAAGATTTCTTCCTGGAACACGCGCATCTTGTTGTGGCCCTTGAGCAGGGTCGGCTGGATGTAGTAACCGCTGGACAGGTCGCCTTCCAGGCGCTCGGCGGCGCCACCGGTGAGCAGCTCGGCGCCCTCCTCCTGGGCGATCTGCAGGTAGGAGAGGATCTTCTCGTACTGCTGCTGCGATGCCTGGGCGCCGACCATGGTCTCGGTGTCCAGCGGGTTGCCGCGCTTGATCTTGACGATCTTCTTCATCACCTCGGCCATGAACGGCTCGTAGATCGACTCCTGCACCAGGGCGCGGGACGGGCAGGTGCAGACTTCACCCTGGTTGAAGAACGCCAGCACCAGGCCCTCGGCGGCCTTTTCGATGAACTTGGGCTCGGCCTGCATGATGTCTTCGAAGAAGATGTTCGGCGATTTGCCGCCCAGTTCCACGGTGGACGGAATGATGTTCTCGGCGGCGCATTTCATGATGTGCGAGCCCACCGGGGTCGAGCCGGTGAAGGCGATCTTGGCGATGCGCTTGCTGGTGGCCAGGGCCTCGCCGGCTTCACGGCCGAAACCCTGGACGATGTTCAGCACGCCGGCCGGCAGCAGGTCGGCGATCAGCTCGGCGAAGATCATGATCGACAGCGGGGTCTGCTCGGCGGGCTTGAGCACCACGCAGTTGCCGGCGGCCAGGGCCGGGGCGAGTTTCCAGGCGGCCATCAGCAGCGGGAAGTTCCACGGGATGATCTGCCCGACCACACCCAAAGGTTCGTGGAAATGGTAGGCGGTGGTCAGTTCGTTGATCTCGGCGGCGCCGCCTTCCTGGGCGCGGATGCAACCGGCGAAGTAACGGAAGTGGTCGGCGGCCAGGGGTACGTCGGCGTTGAGGGTTTCGCGCACCGCCTTGCCGTTGTCCCAGGTCTCGCTGACCGCGAGGATCTCCAGGTTCTGCTCGATGCGGTCGGCGATCTTCAGCAGCACCAGCGAACGGTCCTGGGCGCTGGTCTTGCCCCAGGCATCGGCGGCGGCATGGGCGGCGTCCAGGGCCTTGTCGATATCGGCGGCGCTGGAACGGGGGAATTCGGCGATCACTTCGCCGTTGACCGGCGAGGTGTTGGTGAAGTACTGGCCAGCCACCGGCGGCACGAACTGGCCGCCGATGAAATTGCCGTAGCGTGGCTTGAAGGACACGACGGCGCCTGGGGTTCCGGGTTGTGCGTAGATCATGCTGAGCCTCTGCTGGTCGAGGCCTGTCCGACGACAGGCGATGGACCGATGGTAGAGAGCCCCGGGGGCCGGACGAATGCATCGTTGGCAGGGGGGGCTCTCGTCATTTGGTCGTAGGTTGATTGCCCTGTGCGGGAGCCGGCTTGCCGATGAAGGCGCTCTTGCGGGCCTCTTCACCAGCAAGCTGGCTCCTACGATTAGCGTTTGCTCACCAGGTCCTTGGGCAGCTTGAAGGTCCAGAGCATGCCGCCCTGGTTGAAGTCCTTGACCCGCTTGGCCACTTCGCCGCCCCACAGCGGCACCGCGCCGCCCCAGCCGGAGAGCACCGAGACGTACTGCTCGCCGTCCATTTCCCAGGTCACGGGCGAGCCCAGGACCCCGGAGCCGGTCTGGAACTCCCAGACCTTCTCGCCGGTCTTGGCGTTGAACGCCTGGAGGAAGCCTTCAGGCGTGCCGGTGAACACCAGGTTGCCCTTGGTGGTCAGTACCCCGCCCCACAGCGGCGCGAAGTTCTTGTGGCGCCAGACTTCCTTGCCGCTGATGGGGTCGATGGCCCGCAGCACGCCGATGTAGTCCTCGTTCAGCGGCTTGATGGTGAAGCCCGCGCCAAGGAACGCCGCGCCCTTCTTGTAGGCGATGCCTTCGTTCCAGATGTCCATGCCCCACTCGTTGGACGGTACATAGAACAACCCGGTGTCGCGGTTGTAGGCCATGGGCATCCAGTTCTTGGCGCCGAGGAAGGCCGGGGCGACGAACACCGAACTGCCCTTGGCTTCGCTGCCCGGGGCGCCGGGACGGCTGGCCTCGTTGTAGATCGGCCGGCCGTTCTTATCCAGGCCGGTGGCCCAGGTGATCTTGTCGACAAAGGGGAAGCCGCGGATGAACTTGCCGTTGGTGCGATCGAGCACGTAGAAGAAGCCGTTGCGGTCGGCGGTGGCGGCGGCCTTGATCTCCTTGCCGCCCTCCTTGTAGTTGAAGGAGATCAGCTCGTTGACGCCGTCGAAGTCCCAACCGTCGTGGGGGGTGCTCTGGAAGTGCCACTTGATGGTGCCGTCGTCCGGGTTCAGGGCCAGGCGCGACGAGGAATACAGGTTGTCGCCAGGGCGCAGGTGGGAGTTCCACGGCGCCGGGTTGCCGGTGCCGAACAGCAGCAGGTTGGTTTCCGGGTCGTAGTAGCCGCCGAGCCACGGCGCCGCGCCGCCGGTCTTCCACAGATCGCCCGGCCAGGTCTTGCCCGCCTCGCCACCGGAAATGCCGTTCTCGATGGCCTTGCCGTCCTTGTACACATAGCCCATGTGGCCTTCCACGGTGGGGCGCATCCACAGCAGCTCGCCGTTTTTCGGGTCGTAGGCCTGGATCTTGCCCACCACGCCGAACTCGCCGCCGGCGACCCCGGTGATCAGCTTGCCGTTGACCATCATCGGCGCGGCGCTGATGGAATAACCCTCCTTGTGGTCGGCGACCTTCTTGCTCCACACCACCTTGCCGGTGTCCTTGTTCAGGGCCACCAGCTTGGCGTCCAGGGTGCCGAAGAACACCAGGTCGCCGTACAGCGCCACGCCGCGGTTGATCACGTCGCAGCACGGGCGGATGTCGTCCGGCAGGCGCGCATCGTACTGCCAGAGCTTCTTGCCGGTGCGCGCGTCCACCGCGAACACCCGCGAGTAGGAGCCGGTCATGTACATCACCCCGTCCTTGATCAGCGGCTGGGCCTGCTGGCCG
>NZ_JAFGYX010000038.1:0-32164 GCF_017491625.1 Pseudomonas sp. 50_B | reverse complement strand
CCCTAACCCCCAAGGAAGGCACACACCATGAGCCCCACCTCGCAACACACGGTTGTCCCCTACGGAGTCGCGATCCAGTCGGCCATCGCCGAAGGTCAGCTACCCCAGATGAAAGCCCTGCTGGCCAAGCGCGATCCGAAGCACGACGAGCCCAAGGATCTGAAAGCCGCCTACGAAAAACTGGCCAAGGAAGTCGCCCGCCTGGAACAGCACTAATCGCTGTTTCCCCGTCATTGAATGGAGGCAAAGCAAATGTCTGGTTCTATCTCCCAAGAAGGCCTGTTCCCCCTGAGCTACCGCATCGGTACCTCGCAACCCGGGGCCCCGACCCTGATTCTCAATCTGCTGGTCTACACCCCCGAGCACAGCGTGCGCGGCACTTCGTCCATCACTCAGGCGGTCAATCCGCCCCTGGACCTGCACAGCGATGTCTGGGGTCAGTACACCTACCTGACGGTCATGCCACCGAGCTCCAGCAAGATCCTCATCACCGCCCAGGGCAATCAGGGCGGCCCCGGTTCCAACTCCATCATCAACTTCAAGCTGCATCTGGTGGTCAGCGATGACTGGAAGGAAGGCGTGGCCAACTACCAGTACTACAACGGACACAGCTGGGTAACGGTCAATCAGGTCCCCGCCCATCTGCAGGAACCCGTGCAGTCGAGCACCCTCTCGGCCCCCCGCCATGGCCAGCCCAACCGTCCGCTGCCGCCGATCTCGGCGCTGTACGCGGCGCCGATCCACGGCGCCATCGCCAGCGGCGACCTGGCGCAGATGAAGAGCCTGCACAAGGTGGCCACCCAGCAACTGGAGCAGCTGCCGTTGATCCGCACGGCGCTGGAGGCGGCCAAGGCCGAGATCAGCAAGCACGAGCGGCGCTGACTGGCGACCGTCCAGCGAACCTGATGTCTTCCACAAGATAAGGAGTTGCAGCATGACAATCGGACTGTTCCATACCCGCCTCATCGTCGCCAACCCTGTGATCGGAGGGCCGGTGCTGACCCTCGATCTGCTGGTCAACACGCCGCAGAAGAAAGTCAGCGGCGTGGCCCGGGTGACTCAGAGCACCTCGCCACCGATGCACTTCCTCGCGGATGTCTGGGGCGACTACTCCCAGGTCAAACTGGACCCCTCCAGTGAAGGCCATATCATCCTCAACCTGACCGGCAACCCCAGCGGCCCTACCAGCCAGATTGCCGAAACCTTCCATCTGCAGGGCATTCTCGGCCTCGACTGGGCCAGCGGTTTCGCCAGCTATCGCTACCAGTACCAGGGCCATTGGCATGTGGTTCAGCATGCCGCCGTGAGCCAGGCGCCGGTGGATCAAGCGGCCAACGCCGATCTGGCGCCCAAGGACGATCAACGGCACCTGTATCCGCAGCCACTGTATGCCGTGGCGCTGCAACAGGCCCAGAGCAGCGGCGATCTGACGCGGCTCAAGGCGCTGGTGGCTCAGGGCGAGCAGCAACTGGCCAACAGTGACAACCTGAGCCAGGCAGTGCAGCAATTGCAGGCGGAAATCAGCCGCCTGGAACGTCGCTGAGTCCAGGCACCCGGGGCCGGCCGACACAGGTCGGCCCCAGGGTTGCGGTAAACCGATCGCGCCATTGCCGCACAAGGAAGGCGCGCCTATTTCGATGGGTTGGTGCCGCGCACCGCTGGGTGCGCAAGGATCTTTCATGTCAGACAGTCTCCCCGCCCGCTACCTCAGCGAAACCGACCTCAAGCGCTATGTGCCGGTGCACGTGGTCTGGGAAATCACCCTCGCCTGCGACCTCAAGTGCCTGCATTGCGGCTCCCGGGCCGGGCATCGGCGCCCCGGCGAATTGAACACCCAGGAATGCCTGTCGGTGATCGACTCCATCGCCGCCCTGGGCACTCGGGAAGTCACCCTGATCGGCGGCGAAGCCTATTTGCGCAAGGACTGGACGCGACTGATCCAGGCCATCCACGACCACGGCATGTACGTGGCGATCCAGACCGGCGGACGCAACCTGACCCCCGCCAAGATGCAGGCCGCGGTGGACGCCGGGCTCAATGGCGTCGGCGTGTCCCTGGACGGCCTGGCGCCGCTGCACGACGCGGTGCGCAATGTACCCGGCTCGTTCGACAAGGCCCTGGACACCCTGCGCCGGGCCAAGCAGGCCGGGCTCAAGGTCAGCGTCAACACCCAGATCGGCGCCGCCACCCTGCCCGACCTGCCGGCCCTGATGGAACTGATCATCGACGCCGGTGCCAGCCACTGGCAGATCCAACTGACGGTGGCCATGGGCAACGCCGTGGATCACCCGGAGCTGCTGTTGCAACCCTATCAACTGCTGGAAGTGATGCCGCTGCTGGCCCGCTTGTATCGCGAAGGCGAAGAGCGCGGCTTGCTGATGAATGTGGGCAACAACATCGGCTACTACGGCCCCTACGAACACATGTGGCGCGGTTTTGGCGACGACCGCGTGCACTGGAGCGGCTGCGCCGCGGGGCAGACGGTGCTGGCCCTGGAAGCCGACGGCACGGTCAAGGGCTGTCCGTCCCTGGCCACCGTCGGATTCTCCGGCGGCAATGTGCGCAGCATGAGCCTGCACGACATCTGGCACTACAGCGAAGGCATGCACTTCGGCCGCCTGCGCTCGGTGGACGATCTGTGGGGCTACTGCCGCACCTGCTACTACAACGACGTGTGCCGCGGCGGCTGCACCTGGACCTCGCATTCGCTGCTGGGCAAGCCGGGGAACAACCCCTACTGCCATTACCGGACCCTGGACCTGCAGAAAAAAGGCCTGCGCGAGCGCATCGTCAAACTCGAAGACGCCGGCCCCGCCTCTTTTTCGGTGGGCCGCTTCGACCTGATCACCGAGCGCATCGACACCGGCGAGGCGGTCTCCAGCGTCAGCGACAGCGGCCAGGTGATCAAGCTGGCCTGGGCCAACCAGGGCCACGCCTCCCCCGAAGAAGGCCGCATCCCGCCACGCCTGGCCCTGTGCCGCAGTTGCCTGGAGTACATCCACGCCCATGAAAGCACCTGCCCCCACTGCCACGCCGATGTCGCCGCAGCCGAGGCCCGGCACCAGCAAGACCGCCTGCGCCAGCAGGCGCTGATCAACACCCTGCACCAGTTGCTGGGCATGCCCCAGGAGCAACCGCGCCTGTAACCTGCGCCAGCCGCCACCGCGCCAACCCCAGGCGCGGCGGCGGTCATGGCGGCTCTGGCAAGCAGGGAACAGCCATCCAAAAAACTCCGGGCAAGGCCGGTAAGGGCTTTGCCATGGCAGTTCGTCCACAGGCCCGAGCGCCTGCGCGCCTGCGGTGCAAGTTTTTGCGCACTTCATCAAACAGCAGTCGCCACCCTGTACTAGGATACGAGGCGACCCTTTGTCGGTCAGCGCAAACAGGAGGTAAATCACGCGCGACCCAAACTCGTTGTTATAAGGCAGTCCTTCCACACCTTCACATTCATGGATGAAATGATGAACTCACAAGTACTGTTTCCACATATTGGCAAGGTCATCGCCAGCACCGGCAGCCGCAGTTTCCCGCGCATGCTGCACGACCTGATACTCACCCAACTGGCTGTGGACGCCACTCACATCACCCAACTGCGCACCGCCCCGGAACAAGCCACTGGCAGAACCGGCAATACCCTGATGCAGAGCAGTCACCCGCTGTACAGCGATCTGCACGCCAGCAATGACCCGCTGCTGCACACGGGCTTTCCCGAGCAGCCCGACGAGCCCTGCGGCAGCCCGCCACTGCTGCGGCACCGGGGCAACGCGGACCCGGCGCAACTGCACCTGACCGGTCGCAAGGATTCGTACCACTTCGTGCTGTCGGTGTACCGCAGCAGCCAGGAGCAGAGCTTTTCCCCCCAGGAACGCCTGCTGCTGGAGGACATCTCGCCGCTGCTGCTGCCCATGGTGGAAAACCACATCAGCGCGCTGCAGCCGCGCAGCGACTCTGCCGAGCAGGACCGCGCCGCCATCGAGGGCCTGGCGACCGTGCGCCTGCGCTTTGCCGAGCGCCTGGAGCAGTCCGGGCTGCGCCTGTCCAACCGCGAGCTGGAAGTCTGTGTCGGGCTGCTGGCCGGGCGCACCGCACCGCAGTTGGCCGAGCAGCTCAAGCTCAAGGTCAATACCGTCGAAAGCTACTTGAAGCGCGCCGCCATCAAGCTCGGCATCAGTGGTCGCCACTCCCTGCTGCGCTGGATGTACTCGCCCCAGGCACAGGCGCCAGGCACCCGCGATGACGCGCCGGCCTGATCCGCCAATGGCCTTGACCCCGTAACCCCGCCCCGCCGGCCCCTGAGCCGGCGGTTCTGTCTGTGGGCCGCTCAATCCCGGGCCAGGGCCTCGATCGGGTCCAGCCGGGCGGCGTTGCGCGCCGGAACGAAGCCGAAGACGATGCCGATCAGGGTCGAACAGGCGAACGCGGTGACGATCGAGCCCATGGAAAACACCATCTCCCATTCCTTGATGAACAGGGTGAACAGGTAGCCGATGGCAAACGACAGGGCGATGCCGATGGCCCCGCCAATCAGGCAGACCATCACCGCCTCCACCAGGAACTGCTGGCGGATGTCCGACTGCCGCGCCCCCACCGCCATGCGAATGCCGATCTCCCGGGTCCGTTCGGTGACCGACACCAGCATGATGTTCATCACCCCGATGCCGCCGACCACCAGGGAAATCACCGCGATCAGCGACAAGAGCAAGGCCAGGGAGCGGCTGGTGCGCTGCACCGTCTGCATGATGCTGTCGAGGTTGTTGGTGAAGAAGTCCTTGGTGCCATGGCGCTGCTCCATGAGCTTCTTCACATGCTCCTCCACCACTTTGCTCGGCTGGCCGTCCTTGATCTTCACGCTGATGCTGTCCAGGTGGCGCTGGCCCAGCACCCGCCCCGCCGCCGTCTCGTAAGGCAGCCAGACGTTGAGCAGGTTGCTGGCGGCGAACATGTTCTTGTTCTCGGCCGTGACCCCGATCACCGTGCACGGCAGGTTGCCCACCAGGATCACCTGCCCCAGGGGGTCCACATCGGGACCGAACAGGCGGTTGCGCGTGTTGTGGTCGATCACCACCACCTGGGCCTGGCGCCGGGCATCGTTCTCGCTGAAGGCGATGCCCGCCGCCAGCTTGAGATCGCGAACCTTGAAGTACAGGTGGCTGACACCGTTGACCGTGGCATTGAGGTCGATGTTGCCGTAGCGCAGCAGCAGGCTGCGGCCCACCATCGGCGTGGCGCTGTCGACGTAGTACAGCTGGTTCAGGGCCGTCACGTCGGCGGGCATCAGGGTCTGGATTGCCGCCGCCCGGCTGTCGCCGAAACTGGCCCCGGGGAAGATGTCGATGGTGTTGCTGCCGATGGCCTGGATGTCCTTGAGCACGTAGCGCTTGGCCCCCTCGCCAATGGCCACGATGGACACCACCGAGGTGATGCCGATGACGATCCCGAGCATGGTCAGCAAAGTGCGCATGCGGTGCGAGACCAGCGCCACCCAGGCCATGACGAAGGCTTCCTTGAACAGCCCGAGGCTGGCCACCAGGCGTCGTGCTCCGCCCGGCCGGGTGCTCACCGGGGGTTGCGCCGGCTCCTCGTCCACCCCGCGCGCATTGACCCGGTCGCTGACGATCTCGCCGTCGCGCACTTCGATGATGCGCTCGGCGTTGGCCGCCACCTGAGGATCGTGGGTGACGATGATCACCGTATGCCCCAGGGCATGCAGTTCCTGGAGAATGCCCATCACCTCCTTGCCGCTGTGGCTGTCCAGGGCCCCGGTGGGTTCGTCGGCGAGGATCACTTCGCCGCCGTTCATCAGGGCCCGGGCGATGCTCACCCGCTGTTGCTGGCCGCCGGACAACTGGTTGGGCCGGTTCGCCAGGTGCCCGGACAGCCCCAGGCGCGCCAGCAGCTCCCGGGCCCGGCCATGGCGCTTGACTTGCGGGGTGCCGGCGTAGATCGCCGGCATCTCGACGTTGTGCAGGGCACTCAAGTGCGGCAACAAGTGATAACGCTGGAAGATGAAACCGAAATAGTCCCGGCGCAGCTCCGCCAGGGCCTGATCGTCCAGGTCGCGGGTTTCCTGGCCGTTGACCTTGTAGCTGCCGGCCGTGGCGTAGTCGAGGCAACCGAGGAGGTTCATCAGGGTCGACTTGCCGGAGCCCGAGGCCCCGGTGATCGCCACCATTTCCCCGGCCTGGATGCTCAGGTCGATGTGTTTCAGGGCCAGGAACTCCCGCTCCCCGGCGGTGAAGCTGCGGCTGATGCCCTTGAGCTCCAACAATGGCTGGGTCATGGTCAGGCCCCTGCCGTGCCGGGCAGCGGATCGCCGATCACCACCTGGTCGCCCTCCGCCAGGCCGTCCTTGATCTGCACCTTGACGTTGTTGTTGATCCCGGTGCTGACGTTGCGCGACTGGGCATGGCCCTTGGCGTCCAGCACCCGCACCGCGAAGCGGCCATCGGCGTTGCGCGGCCCCAGGGCGGCCACCGGCACCATCAGCACATCCTTGGCGGTGTCGAGGACGATGCGCACCTGGGCGGTCATGGAGATGCGCAGCCGGTGGTCCGGGTTGGGCACGTCGAACAGGGCGTTGTAGAACACCGCGGTGTTCTGCTTGGGGGTGCCGGCGGTCTGGGTTTCGAGGAAGTTCTGCGGTGCCGGCTCAGTGCCCCGCAGCTTGGCGTAATAGCGCCTGTCGGCCTCGCCGAGGATGGTGAAGTACACCTGCTGGCCGGGAGCGATATGGATCACGTCGGCCTCCGAGACCTGGGCCTTGACGGTCATGGTGTCCAGGTCCGCGAGTTTCAGCAGCACCGGCGCCAGCTGGTTGGCGATCACCGTCTGGCCTTCCTGGGTCACCACCCCCACCACATCGCCGTCAATCGGCGCGACGATGCGGGTGTAGGCCAGGTTGACCTTGGCGGTGTCGATCTGGATATGGGCGCTCTTGATCTGCGCGTCCAGGGACAGCAGGTTGGCACGCTGCACCTCGTAGTTGGACTCGGCGGTCTCGAAATCCTGCTGGGAAATCGACGCGTCCGACTGCAGGTCGCGGTAGCGCTCGTAGATGGCCTTGGTTTCCTTGAGCTGGGCCGCGGTGGCGCGGCGCTTGGCTTGCAGGTTTTCCTCGTCCACCTGGGCCTGGCGCAGGGTGTTCTGCAACACCAGGGGATCGATTTCCGCCAGCCACTGGCCCTTCTTCACCTTGTCCCCGACCTTGACCTTGAGCGACTTCAACTGCCCGGAAACCTGGGCCCCGACGTCCACCTGCTTGATGCCCTCCAGCAGGCCCGAGGCCAGGACCGCGTTCTCGATGTCTCCCCGCTCGACCCGGGCGGTCAGGTACTGCGGCGGCTCTGCCGGCGCCCGCACCGTATAGAAAATCAATCCGGCCACAACCACCAGCAACAGCCCCATACCGATTTTGCGAAACTTCGACTTTTCCATAGATGACCACAAGTGCGTTGAGGGCGGGCTCCACCGGCCAGCGGCGAGCCCCCTTACAGAACACCGTGCTGCCGTAGTGAGCGGTGTTCCAGATGAATGAAAGGCTGTCAGCCAGCGGCGGGCACCCGGCCCGCCGCCGCATCCAGGCTCATGACACAGCCTCCCCCTGGGGCAGCGCCAGCCCGTCACGCCACCAGGCCGCCAGATGCTGGACGTGGGGTGCCTTGAGCAGGCTGAAGTGGTTGCCCGGGCCCTGCCACAGCCCCAGCTCCGTCACCTGCCCACGCCAGCCCTGGACCATCGCCTCCTGCTCACGCAGGTTGCCGGCGGCGTCCAGGCGCGGATCGTACGCCAGCACTAGGCGCACCGGTCCCCGGTAAGGGCGTTGCGGCTGGTAGCGGGTGCGCAGGGCGCTGGCGAAGGTTCGCGCCGGCCCCTGCATCGCCCGAGGATCGGCACGCTGGGACAGCAGGCCGACCCGGACCATGCCGGCATGCAGCAGGTGCATCTGCATGGCGTCGTCCTCGGCGGCAAACAGCTGCGGATCGATGCCCAGGCTCTGGCCGCACGCCAGTTGCATGGACTCGATCAACCGCAACAGCGCGGCCGTGCTGGTGTAGGGCCGCCCCACCACGCCGTGGCCGTCCGGGGCCTCGCTGTCGATCAGGGTCAGGGACGCCACTTCGCGCCCCGCGGCCTGCAGGGCCCCGGCCATTTCGAAGGCAACCCAGCCGCCGAAGGAGTGACCGATCACGTGCAACGGCCCTTGGGGGTACTCCTGCTCGATGGCTTGCAGGTAGTAACGCGCCGCCGCCTCCACCCGGGTGTGGGGCACGCCCTGGCCATCCAGGCCCCGGGGCTGCAGGCCGAAGATCGGCCAATCCGGCCCCAGGGCTTCGGTCAGGCCGATAAAGCCGGTAACGCTGTCGCCGGCCCCCGGTACACAGAAGATCGGCGTCTGCCCGCAGCGCCCGCTCTGAATCCGCAGCAAGGGCTGGTGGGACGTTGCTCCGGTGCTGGCAGCGACCCCGGCCTGCTCGATGGCCTGGCTCATGGCCTGGCCCAGTTCATGGATGTGCGGCGCCTTCATCATGCTCAGGTGATCCCCGGGCACGCTGATGCAGTGCAGGCATGGCCCCGGCAGCACCTCGCCCCAGCCCAGGGTCGGGCTGCGCCGGGACAATGCGCTGGGCCGCTGGGCGGCGCAGAACAGGTGCACCGGCACACTGATCGGCTGCAGGCGGTAATGGGCCAGTGCATGGCCGTGAGCCACCTCACGGTCCAGGTAATGCCCCAGCGTCTCGGGCGCCGCGCTTGCCAGTTGCTCGAACAGCAGGCCCTGTTCCCGGCAGCGCTGCAGCAGCTCGGGGAAGTCCAGGCGGTCCAGGGCCTGGCGCAGCTGTTCGACGAGCGCCAGCGGTTGCACGCCCGCCGGGCCCTGGGCGCTCCAGTAGGCGCTGCACTGCAACAGCAGGTGCTGCTTGCGGGGATCGCTTGCGGACCAGCGCGCCTTGCCCTGGTCGGTCAGGCGCGGCACGTAGCTGTCGATCAAGCCGAGGAACGCCACCTGCTGATCCTGCCCCAGCAACTGCTGGGCGATCTCATAGGCCAGCACCCCACCGAAAGACCAGCCCGCCAGGCGATACGGCCCTTCGGGCTGGACCCGGCGCATGACCTCCAGCAAGCGGGTGGCCAGGCACTCCAGGGTGCGCAACTGCGGCTGGCCGAGGGCCACGCCCGGCAGGCCATAGATGGGGAAATCCCCTTCCAGGTGCTGCCCCAGCGCCGGGAAGTAGGCATCCAGGCCGGTGAACTCATGCACCAGGAACAGCGCCGGGCCAGTGCCGCTGCGCACCGTGACCCACTCGGGGGCCTGTGGCGGGGTCGCCGGGCGCGCCTCCAGCAAACGCGCCATGGCGGCCACGCTGGGGTGCTGGAACAACTGCGCCAGGCTCACGTCGAGCCCGGCCTGTTGCAGGCGGTTGACCAACTGGATCGCCAGCAGCGAATGCCCGCCGTGTTCGAAGAAATGCTCGTGGCGCCCCACTTGCTGCTGTTTCAGCACCTGCGCCCAATGGGCCGCCAGGGTCTGCTCCAGGGGCGTCTGCGCCGCTTCAAAACAGGCGGTGACCTGCGCCGCAGGAGTCGGTGCCGGCAGCGCGTTGCGGTCCAGCTTGCCGTTGTTGGTCAGGGGCAGTGCCGGCAGACGCACGTAAGCCTGAGGCACCATGTACTCCGGCAGTTGCGCCAGCAGGTGGTTGCGCAAGGCTTCGACGGCCGGCTCCGACGCCTGTGGCTGCAGGGTGTAGTAGGCCACCAGGCGCAAGTCCCCGGGCGCCTCCTCGCGCACCAGGACCACGCCATCGCGCAGTCCGGGGAAGCTCGCCAGCCGCACCTCGATTTCCCCCGGTTCGATACGAAAGCCACGGATCTTCACCTGCTGGTCGTTGCGCCCCAGGTACTCCAGCAGGCCGTTCTCCTGCCAGCGCCCCAGGTCGCCGGTGCGGTACATCAGGGGTTCGGAGCCAGGGTTGGCGGCCTCGCTGCAGAAGGGATCGGGGAGGAACTTCTCGGCGCTCAGTTCAGGCCGATTCAAGTAGCCCTTGGCCACGCCCTGGCCGCCGATGTAGATCTCCCCCACTACGCCGATGGGCAGCGGCTGACCCTGGGCATCGAGGATGTACACGCAGGTGTTGGACAGCGGCCGGCCGATGGGCACGCTGTCGGCGTCGGCCGCCAGTGCCTCGGGCTCATGGGTCACGGCAAAGGTGGTGGTTTCCGTCGGTCCGTAGCCATTGACCAGACGCAGGCCGGGCACCTCGGCCTGCATCCGCCGGAAGGCCACCGGGTCGGCCCGTTCACCGCCGCACAGGAGCATGCGCAGGCCACTGAACGCCTGGGGCATCAGTTGCACGTACTGGTTGAACAGGCTGGTGGTGAGAAACAGCAGCGTGGCTCCCGCGGCCTTCAGCAACTCGGCGAAGGCCTCGGGGTCCAGCAGCGTCTGCTGGTCCACCACCACGACCCGGCCGCCGTTGAGCAAGGGCCCCCAGACGTCCAGGGTGCTGGCGTCGAAGGCCGGGTTGGAGGCAAAGGCCACCCGGTCCCCGGGGTTGAAATCGGCGTAGCCGTTGTTGATCACCAACCGGGTGATGGCCCGGTGCGGCACCAGTACGCCCTTGGGCACGCCCGTGGAGCCGGAGGTGTACATGATGTAGGCCACCGCCTCGGAGGACTGGGCCAGGGCCGGGTTGTGCCCCGGCAGCCGGTCCAGGCGCAGGCGATCCAGGTCCACCCGCAGTAACTGCGCCCCCGGCAGCGCCCCCTCCAGGGCCTGCGCCGAGTGCGCCAGCAGCACCCTGGCGCCGCTGTCCTGGAGCATGAACACCTGGCGTTCGGCGGGGGCGTTGATGTCCAGCGGCACGTAGGCCGCGCCGCACTTGCTGGCCGCCAACTGCGCCAGCAAAAGATCCAGGGAGCGTGGCAACAGCAGCGCCACCCTGTCCCCGGGCTGCACCCCCAGCCCCAGCAAGTGATGGGCCAGCTGATTGGCCCGGGTATTGAGCCGGGCGTAGCTGAGCACTTGCTCGCCATGGACCGCCGCCACCTGCTGGGGACGGGCCTGCACCTGTTCCTCGAAACGCTGATCCAGGGTCTGCTGGCGTGGATAGTCGCGGGCGGTGGCGTTGAAGTTCACCAGCACCTGCTGGCGCTCGGCAGCCGGCAACACCGGCACTTGGCCGATGGCCAGATCGGGCGTCTGCTCCAGGGCCTGCAACAGGTTGTCCAGGGCCTCGTGCAGGTAGTGGCAAATGCGCTGGGCATCGATGCCCGCCACCACGGCGGTGAGCATGAAGCCATCCCCCAGGTCGTCGATGCTCAGGGTCAGGGGGTAGTTGCTGCGCTCCTGGGCATTGAGCAACTGCATGCCCTCCCAGGCAGCGTTGGCTTGCCCAGGCAGCCCGGTCGACGGCGCGCTGTGGCGGTAGTTGAGCAGGCTGCTGAACAGCGGCGTACCCGCCTCCACCGCGCTGCAACGCTGCACCAGGGCCAGGGGCGCCTGTTCATGGCCCAGCAGTTGCGCCAGGCGTTCATGGGTGGCCAGCAGTGCATGGCGCACCGGCAGGTCCCCCAGGTCCACCCGCAGCGGCAAGGTGTTGATGAACACCCCCAGGGCCCGTTCGGCACCCTCGCCGCCCTGCATCCGTCCCAGCAGCACGGTGCCGAACACCACCTGCTGCTGGTTGGCCAGGCAGCCCAGGACCCGGCCCCAGGCCAGGTGCATCAGGCTCGCAGCGCTGACCCCCAGCTGCCGCGCCTGCAAGCGCAGGCGCCGGCTCAGCAGGCGGTCCAAGGGTTGGCGTGCCTCGTTGAGCGGCGCGCTGGCGCCCTGCACGTCCTGCAAGCCCAGGGGCAGGGTCGGTTGCCGGATATCGCCGAGCATCTCGCGGAAGAAGGCTTCATGTTCGGCCTCACCGATGCCCAGTCGGGCCTGGGCCACGTAGTTGCGATAGGGCACGGGGTCACCCAGCCGTTGCTGCTGGCCAAGGAGGAAGGCCTGCAGTTCATGCTGCAGCACTTCCAGGGCCACGTGGTCCATCACCAGGTGATGGAACAGCAACAGCGCCACCAGTCGCTGGTTGACCGGGTCCCGGGCGTAGACCAGGCGCAACAGCGGCGCCCGGGCAATGTCCAGGCGATAGCGCGTACTGTCGAAGCGCGCCTGCAACTGGCCGAGGATGTCGCCCTGGCCCGGGTCAAGGACGATTTCCTCGGCCTCCAGGGGCGCCTGGCGCCAGACCACTTGCAGCGGCTCGTCCAGCCCTTCCCAGAGCACCGCGCTGCGCAGGATGTCGTTGCGTTCGATCACCCCCTGCAAGGCTCGGACGAAGGTCTGCAAGCGCTGGGCCGTGTCGAAGGCAAACTGCGCCTGCAACACATAGGGATCGCCCCGGCCGGCGGCCAGATGGTGAAACAGGATGCCGGCCTGCAACGGCGCCAGGGGGTAGATGTCCTGGACGTTGGCGGTGCCGCCCGGCACCGTGGCCACCACCCGGTCAATGGCCGCCTGATCCAGCGTCAGCAACGGCAGCAGCTCGGGGGTGATGCGCGGGCAGTCGCGGTAGATCAGGTTGTCCGGCACCTGCACTTCACGGCCACGCCCCACGGCGGCGGCCAGGGCCGCCAGGGTCGGCTGGCCGAACAGCACCCGCACATCCGCCGAGAGCCCGGCCCGACGCATGCGGCCGATCAGGCTCACCGCCAGCAACGAATGCCCGCCCAGTTCGAAGAAGTGATCCTGGCGCCCCACCCGCTCGACATTGAGCAGCTCGGCCCAGAGCCCGGCCAGAAGAATTTCCACCTCGCCTACCGGCGCCTCGTACTCGCGCACGCTGGCTGCCGCCAGCCCCGGGGCCGGCAGCTCCTTGCGCGCCAACTTGCCGTTGGGGCTCAAGGGCAGCGCTTCCAGGTGCACGAACAAGGCCGGCACCATGTAATCCGGCAGGTGTTCCAGCAACGCCTGGCGCAGCTGTTCCACCGCCAGGGCCGGACGCCCGGCGGCGCAGGTGTAGTAGGCCACCAGACGCAGGTCCCCGGGCACGTCTTCCCGGGCCAGGACCACCGCTTCCTTGACCCCGTCCAGCTGGGTCAGGCGGGCCTGGATTTCCCCCAGTTCGATGCGCAGGCCACGGATCTTCACCTGATCGTCGTTGCGCCCCAGGTACTCGATAGCGCCGTCGGCCCGATAGCGACCCAGGTCGCCGGTGCGGTAAATGCGCGCGCCGGGGGCCTCGCTGAACGGGTCCTTGAGGAATCGCTCGGCGGTCAGCTCATCTCGATTGAGGTATCCCCGGGCCACCTGCACCCCGCCGATGTACAACTCGCCCACCACTCCCCGAGGCACCGGTTGCATGTGCCCGTCCAGCAGGTAGATGCGGGTGTTGGCAATGGGCTTGCCGATGGGGGTGTTGTCCGGGGTCTCGGCCAACGGTCCGGCGCAATCCCAGGCGGTGACGTCCACCGCCGCTTCGGTGGGGCCATAGAGGTTGTACAGCCCGACCTGGGGCAACTGCTGCTTGAAGCGCCGTACCAGGCTGCCCGGCAGGGCCTCGCCGCTGCACATCACCTGACGCAGGCCGCTGCAATCCCGGGTATCGCCATAGGCCAGGAACGCATCCAGCATCGACGGCACGAAGTGCAGGGTGCTGATGCCCTCATCGCGGATCACCTGACGCAGGTAGGCCGGGTCCTTGTGCCCTTCGGGGCGGGCCATTACCAGCCGTGCACCAGTGAACAGCGGCCAGAAGAACTCCCAGACCGAAACGTCGAAGCTGAAGGGGGTCTTCTGCAGCACCGCGTCATCGGCGCTCAGAGCATATTGTTCCTGCATCCACAGCAGGCGGTTGACCACCGCCCGGTGCTCGTTCATCGCGCCCTTGGGCTGGCCGGTGGAACCGGAGGTGTAGATCACATAGGCCAGGTGCCCGGGGGTCAGCCCGTTGACCCGGGGATTGACCCGGGGCTGGCGCGCCCAGAGTGGCTGGTCCAGGTCCACCCGGGGCACGGTCGGGCTGCCCGGCAGTGCCCGGGTGGCACCCTGCACCAGCAGCGCCTGGGGCGCGCTGTCCTCAAGCATGTAGGCGATGCGTTCTGCGGGGTACGCCGGGTCGATGGGCACGTAGGCGCCGCCGGCCTTGAGGATCGCCAGCAGGCCGATGACCATTTCCAGCCCGCGCTCGACACAGATCGCCACCCGACTGTCCGGCCCCACCCCCAGTTGCAGCAGGTGCCCGGCCAACTGGTTGGCCCGCTGGTTGAGCTGGAGATAGCTCAGGCGCTGCTCACCGGCCTGCACCGCCAGTGCCTCGGGGGTGCGCAGTACCTGGGCCTCGAACAAGCCGTGCAGGGTCTGTTCCAGGGGGTAGTCGCGGGCGGTGGCGTTGACACCGTGCAGCAGTTGCCGACGTTCGGCGGCGTCCAGCAGCGGCACCTGCTCCAGCAGCATCTGATCGTCCGCCACCATGGCCTGCAACACCCGCTTCAGGTAACCGACATACCGCCTCATGGTCGACCCATCGAACAGCGCCGTGGCGTACTCCAGGCTGCCTTCGATCCGGTCCTGCACCTCCCCCAGGCTCAGGGACAGGTCGAACTTGGCGAAGTGGCTGGCCTCGTGAATGGCTTCCAGGCGCAGGTCCCCCAGCACCAGTTGCGGCCCGTCGCCGTTCTGCCAGGTCAGCAGGGTCTGGAACAGCGGGCTGTGGGACAGGCTGCGCACCGGACGCAGGATTTCCACCACCTGTTCGAACGGCAGGTGCTGATGGGCCTGGGCCTCCAGGGTCCGGACCTTGACCTGGGCCAGCAAGGCCTCCACCCGTGGCGCGGCGCCCAGGTCCAGGCGCAGGGCCAGGGTGTTGACGAACAGGCCGATCAGCCCTTCGACTTCGGCGCGCATGCGGTTGGCCACCGGAGTGCCGATCACCACGTCGGCCTGCCCGGACAGCCGCCCCAGCAGCAGCCCCCAGGCCGCCATTAGGGTCATGTACAAGGTGGTGCCATGGCGCTGGCTCAAGGCTCGCAGCCCGGCCGTCAGGGCAGCATCGAGGCGGACTTCGACGCTGCTGCCGGCGTAGTCCTGGCGGGCCGGCCGTGGTCGGTCGCCGGGCAGCATCAGCAAGGGCGGCGCGCCCTCCAGGGCCTGGCGCCAGTACTGCGCCTGCTGCTCCAGCACCGCGCCGCTGAGCCAGCGCCGCTGCCAGTGGGCGAAGTCGCTGTACTGCACCGCCAAGGGCGGCAGCGGATCGGGCAGGCCGCGGCTGAAGGCGGCGTACAGCGCCACCAGTTCCCGGGTCAGCACCCCCATGGACCAGCCATCGCTGACGATATGGTGCAGGGTCAGCAGCAACACGTGATGATCATCCGCCAGGCTGATCAGGCGCCCACGGATCAGCGGCCCGCGCTGCAGGTCGAAGGGCGCCGAGGCTTCTCCTTGCACCAGGGCCTGCAAGGCTTTGTCGGCCTGAGGATGACCCCGCAGGTTTTCCAGCAGCAGGCCCAGGCCCGCCTCCACGGGCGCGATCAGCACCTCGGCTTCATCAGCGTACTGGGCAAAGCGGCTGCGCAGGGTTTCATGGCGCGCGACGATACGCTCCAGGGCCCGTTGCAGGGCATCGCCATCCAACTGCCCGCGCAAGCGCAGGCCAATGGGAATGTTGTAGGCGGTGTTGGCCCCCTCCATCTGCGCCAGGAACCACAGGCGCTGCTGGGCGAAGGACAAGGGCAACGGCTGATTGCGCGGCGCCGGCAGCAGGTCCGGCAGGCTGCTGCGCTCGGCCTGTTCCAGGGCCTGGGCCACGGCGCTGAGCCGGGCATTGGCGAACAGCTCGGCCAGGGCCAGCTCCACCCCCAGGCGCTGGCGCACCTGGGACAGCATGCGCATGGCCAGCAGCGAATGCCCGCCCAGTTCGAAGAAGTGGTCGTGGCGTCCCACCTGCTGCACCTGCAGCAGCTCGCTCCAGATCTCGGCCAGGGCGATCTCGCTGGCGCCCTGGGGAGCCACGTAGTCCTGGGTCAGCAGCGCATCAAGCTCGGGCCGGGGCAGCGCCCGCCGATCCAGCTTGCCGTTGGCGGTCAACGGCAGCGCCTCCAGGCCCACGTAGGCCGCCGGCACCATGTACTCGGGCAAGAGCCCGAGCAATTGGCTGCGCAACGCCGCCGGGGTCACTGCCACGGCGCCGGTCGCGGTGAAATAGGCCACCAGGCGGATCTGTCCCGGTCGATCCTCCCGGGCCAGCACCAGCGCTTCCTTGATCCCGGGCAGCCGCTTGAGGCAGCTCTCGATCTCCCCCAGTTCGATGCGCACGCCACGGATCTTCACCTGGTCATCGTTGCGGCCCAGGTACTCGATGCGCCCGTCCGCCCGCCAGCGAGCCAGATCGCCGCTGCGGTACATGCGTGCCCCGGGCTGGTCGCTGAAGGGATCGTCGAGGAAACGCTCGGCCGTCAGTGCGTGGCGATTGAAGTAGCCCCGGGCCACCCCGGCGCCGCCCACATAGAGTTCACCGGCCACGCCGATGGGCACCGGCCGCTGCAACTCATCGAGCAGATAGACCCGCGCGTTGGCGATGGGTCGGCCGATGTCCAGGGGCCCGCCGGCTTCCATCAGCCCGGAAGTCGCCACCACCGTGGCTTCGGTGGGGCCGTAGTTGTTGATCACGGCAAAACTCTGCGGCTGGCTGAACTGCCGCAGGCGGTCGCCACCGATCAGCAGGGTGCGCAGCGTCGGATGCCCGAGCGACTGGCTGAAGGCGTATTCCGCCACGGGCGTGGGCAGGAAGCTCAGGTCCAGAGGCTGGGCGCGCCACCACTGCAGCAGTTGGTCGAGGTCCTGGTGGCCGATGCTGGCCGGCGGCAGGTGCAGGGTGGCGCCTGCGCACAGGGTCGGCCAGAACTCCCAGGCCATGGCATCGAAGCTCAGGCCGGCGACACAGGAAGCATGGCGCCCCGGCCCCAGGTCGAACGCCTGGCAGTGCCAGTCCACCAGGTTCTCCAGGGTGGCGTGTGCCACCATCACCCCCTTGGGCAATCCGCTGGAACCGGAGGTGTAGATCACATAGGCCAGATGCTCGCTGCACAGCCCGGGCACCTGGGGGTTGGCCAAGGACTGCTGCTGCCAGTCCGGCTGCAGCAGATCGATCACCGCAACCGGCGGATCGCCCACCAGGGCGCGGGTTGCCCCCTGCACCAGCACGGCCAGCGGTGCGCTGTCCTGCAACAGGTAGGCGATACGCTCCGGCGGATGGCTCGGATCGATGGGCACATAGGCGCCACCGGCCTTGACGATTGCCAGCAGACCGACGGCCAGCTCCAGGCCTCGCGGTGCACAGATCGCCACCCGGCTATCCGGGCCCACCCCCAGCCCGCGCAGATGGTGGGCCAGTTGATTGGCCCGGGTATTCAACTGCTGGTAGCTCAGGCTCTGCTCACCGGCCTGCAGCGCCGTGGCATCGGCTTGCTGCCTGGCATGTACCTCCAAGCGCTGGTGCAGGGTCATGCCCTTGGGGTAGTCCTGCGTACTGGCGTTGAAGGCCTCCAGCAGTTGTCGACGCTCGCCCTCCTCCAGCAGTTGCACCTGGGCCAGCCGTTGCTGATCGTCTGCCACCATGGCCTGCAGTACCTGCACCAGATAGCCGACGTAACGCTGCACGGTCGCTGCATCGAACAAGGCGCTGGCGTAGTCCAGGGCGCCACGGATCTGCCCCTGGCTTTCTCCCAGGCTCAGGGTCAGGTCGAACTTGGCCACCTGAGTGGCCCCGGCCACGCCTTCGAGCGTCAGCTCATCGAGCACCAGGTCCTGGGTGAAATCGTCGAGCCAGGTCAGCACCACCTGGAACAGCGGGCTGTGGGACAGGCTGCGCTGGGGCCGGACGATCTCCACCACCTGCTCGAAGGGCAGGTCCTGGTGGGCCTGGGCGGCGAAGCTGCGGGCGCGGACCTGGGCCAGCAAGGCGGCAACGCTCTGCTCGGCGTCCAGGTCCAGGCGCAGGGCCAGGGTGTTGACGAACAGGCCGATCAGCCCTTCCACCTCGGCGCGCATGCGGTTGGCCACCGGAATGCCGATCAGCAGATCGGTCTGTCCCGAGAGGCGCCCCAACAGCAAGCCCCAGGCCGCCAGCAGGGTCGTGTACAGGGTGCAGCCATGGCGCTGGCTGAGGCGCTTGAGCTGGGCGCTCAGCGGCCCATCGAGGAGGATCTCGACGCTGCCACCGCTGAAGTCCTGGTGCGGCGGCCGTGGCCGGTCGTAGGGCAGCGTCAGCAAGGTCGGGGCATCGGCCAGGGTCTGGCGCCAGTAGTCGCCCTGCTGCTGCAGCACCTCGCCACTGAGCCAGCGGCGCTGCCACAGGGCAAAGTCGCTGTACTGCACCGCCAACGGCGGCAGCGGGTCCGGGCGGCCCTGGCTGAAGGCTTGGTACAGGGCCACCAGTTCCCGGGTCAGCACCCCCATGGACCAGCCGTCGGCGACGATGTGGTGCAGGGTCAGCAGCAGCACATGATGATCGTCCGCCAGGGCCAGCAAGCGCCCGCGGATCACTGGCCCGCGTTCCAGGTCGAAGGCCTGGGCCGCCTCGGCCCGTACCCGTTCGGCCAGGTTCCGGGGCGCGTCCCGCAGGTCTTCGAAGCCCAGTTCCAGGGCCTCTTCGATGGCACCGATCAGCACCTGAGGTTGGTCTTCCCCCAGGACAAAGCGGCTGCGCAAGGTGGCGTGCCGAGCGACGATGGCCTGCAGCGCCTGTTGCAGCGCCGGGCGATCCAGGCGCCCGCGCAGGCCCAGGCCGATGGGAATGTTGTAGGCACTGCCGGCGCCGTCCATCTGCGCCAGGAACCACAGGCGTTGCTGGGCAAAGGACAGTGGCAGGTCATGGTCCTGGGACGCCGGGAAGATCTCCGGCAACTGACTGCGTCCGGCCCGGTCGAGCACCGCCGCCACCGCGCAGAGTTCGGCATTGGCGAACAGCTCGCCCAGGGCCAGCTCCACCCCCAGGCGCTGACGCACCTGGGACACCATGCGCATGGCCAGCAGGGAGTGGCCGCCCAGTTCGAAAAAGTGGTCGTGGCGCCCGACTCGCGGCAAGTGCAGCACTTCTTGCCAGATATCCGCCAGGGTGGTTTCGGTGGGTCCCCGGGGGGCCTGGTACTCGCGGCTGATCAAGGCCGCCTGATCCGGCGCCGGCAGCGCCATGCGGTCCAGCTTGCCGTTGGCGGTCAGGGGCAAGGCATCGAGCTGCACATAGGCCACCGGCACCATGGAGTCCGGCAGTTGCGCCAGCAAGTGGGCCCGCAGGTCCGCCACCGACAGCGCAGCAGCCCCCTCGTGCGCAGTGAAGTAGGCCACCAGCCGCGGGTTGCCCGGCTGGTCTTCGCGGACCAGCACCACCGCTTCCTTGATCCCGGGGAACGGGTTGAGGCGGCTCTCGATTTCCCCCAGTTCGATGCGCACGCCACGGATTTTCACCTGGTCGTCATTGCGCCCCAGGTACTCGATACGCCCGTCCGCCAACCAGCGGGCCAGGTCACCGCTGCGGTACATGCGCGCCCCGGGCCGGTCGCTGAAGGGATCGTCGAGGAAACGCTCGGCCGTCAGCACATCGCGATTGAGGTAACCCCGGGCCACCCCGGCGCCGCCCACATAGAGTTCGCCGGCCACGCCGATGGGCACCGGCCGCTGCAACTCATCGAGCAGGTAGATCCGCGCGTTGGCGATGGGCCGGCCGATGTCCAGGGAGCCGCCCGCCGCTATCGGGCCGGACGTTGCCACCACCGTGGCTTCGGTGGGGCCGTAGTTGTTGATCAGGGCGAAGGGCTGCGGATGGCTGAACTGGCGCAGGCGGTCGCCGCCGATCAACAGGGTGCGCAGGGTCGGATGTTGCAGTTCCTGGCTGAAGGCGTACTCGGCCACCGGGGTCGGCAGGAAGCTCACGTCCAGGGGCTGGGCACGCCACCAGGCGAGCAAGGCATCCACGTCCTCGCTACCCTCTTGGGCCGGTGCCAGGTGCAGGGTGGCGCCGACGCACAAGGCCGGCCAGACCTCCCAGGCCATGGCGTCGAAGCCGAACCCGGCAAGGCTCGACGTGTGGCTGCCGGCGTGCAGGTCGAAGGCCTGGCAGTGCCAGTCCACCAGGTTGCACAGGGTCTGGTGTTCCACCATCACCCCCTTGGGCAGGCCGGTGGAGCCGGAGGTGTAGATCACATAGGCCAGATGGGCCGGGGTCAGCCCCGTCAGGTCAAGGTTGTCCTGGGCCGGGTCCTGCCAGAGACCTTGATCGAGCTCGATCACCGGCACCGCCACAGGCGGCAGGCGCCCCAGCAGATCGGCCTGGGTCAGCACTGCCCGCGGGCCGCTGTCCTGGAACAGGTAGCCCAGGCGCTCGGCGGGATGGGCCGGATCGATCGGCACATAGCAGGCCCCGGACTTGAGGATGGCCAGCAAGCCCACCAGGGTCTCCAGGCCGCGCCGGGCGACGATGGCCACGCGGTCGTCGGGCTGCACGCCCAGCTCGCGCAATTGCCGGGCCAGCCCATTGGCCTGTCGGTTGAGCTGGACGTAACTCAGGGCCCGGCCCTGGTACCAGGCGGCCACCGCTTCAGGGGTACGGGCCGCCTGGGCCTGGATGCGCTCATGGATGGTCTGGCCCCGGGGGTAATCCACGGCGCTGTGGTTGAAGCCTTCGAGCAACTGCTGGCGCAGGTCCCGGGACAGGATCGGCAGTTGTGCCAGGGCCAGCCCGGGCGTCTGTTCCAGGGCCTGGGCCAGGTGTTCCAGGGTGCACAGCAGGTAGTCGAGGATCGGTCGCGGATCGACCTGGGTGCTGGCCAGCAAGGTCAGGCCGAAGCCCGCGCCGAGGTCGTCGACACTCAGGGTCAGGGGGTAGTTGGTGCGCTCCTCGGAGTGCAGGGTGCTGATCCCGGCCCAGGCGGCCTGGGCCTCGGTACTGACGGCGGCGCCGCTGTGGCGGTAGTTGAGCAAGGCACTGAACAGCGGGGTCGGCGCGCTCACGCCGCTGCAGCGCTGGGCCAGGGCCAGGGCCGCGTGTTCATGGCGCAGCAAGGTGGTCAGGCGCGCATGGGTGGCCTTGAGGGCCTCATCCAGGGGGCGTTCGTCCACATCCAGGCGAAACGGCAAGGTGTTGATGAAGATCCCCAGGGCCCGGTCGGTGGCCTCGGCCCCCTGCATGCGCCCCATCAGCACCGTGCCGAACACCACCTTGCGCTTGCCCGCCAGGGTCGCCAGCACCCGGCCCCAGGCCAGGTGGAACAGGCTCGCGGCGCTGACCCCGGCCTGCCGCGCCCGGGCCCGCAGGTGCTGGCTCAACGGCTCCGGCAGGATCAGGCTGGCTTCCTCGATGGCTCGCCCATCGCCCTGCACATCCT
The DNA here is from genome assembly GCF_017491625.1 of Pseudomonas sp. 50_B. NCBI lineage: Bacteria > Pseudomonadati > Pseudomonadota > Gammaproteobacteria > Pseudomonadales > Pseudomonadaceae > Pseudomonas > Pseudomonas sp. 50_B. The sequence goes on along the minus strand of NZ_JAFGYX010000038.1, from coordinate 10,801 downwards.
GCAGGCCGAACGCCAGGGTCGGTTCGTCGATATCGCCGAGCATCTGCCGGAAGAAGGCTTCGTGCTCCTCTTCACGGGTGCCCAGCCGGGCCTGGGCCACGTAGTTGCGAAACGCCAGGGCCGGCCCCAGGCGCTCGCCCTGGCCCATGAGCAACGCCTGCATTTCATGGCGCACCACATCCAGGGCGCTGTGATCCAGGGCCATGTGATGGAACAGCAGCATGGCGACAATGCGCTGCCCGGCGGCGTCCCAGGCATGCACCAGGCGCAGCATCGGCGCCTGGCTGATGTCCAGGCGAAAGTGGCGGGCGTCGAAACGGCCATGCAACTGGGCCATGACGTCGCCCGCGCCCGGGTCGGTATCGACCTCCTGGAGCACCAGCGCGGCTTCGCGCCAGACCACCTGCATCGGCTGCTCCAGGCCATCCCAGAGCACCGCGGTGCGCAGGATATCGTGGCGTGCAATGACCCCGCGCAAGGCCTCGGCAAAGGCCTCCAGGCGCTCGCGGCTGGCGAAGGCAAAATGCGCCTGCATGACATAGGGATCGCCCTGCACGGCACTGACATGGTGATAGAGAATCCCCTCCTGCAGCGGCGCCAGGGGGTAGATGTCCTGCACGTTGGCCACCCCGCCCGGCACCGTGGCGACAATGCGCTCGATGGCCTCCTGGCTGAGGTCGGCCAGGGGCAGCAGGTCCGGGGTGATGTGGCGGGTCGCCGGGGTGATGCCGTTGGCCGGCACCTGGACCTGCCCGGCCTTGGTGGCCGAGTATTTCCCGGCCTTGATCAGCTCGATCAGTTGCGGTTTGTACTCCCGCAGCCGGGCCAGCAGGGCCGGTTCGCTCAAGGCCTGCTTGTTGCCCTGGACCACCAGTTGCTCGCCCTTGAGCACCAGTTGCACGTCTTTTTCCTTCAGTGTCGCCAACAGTTCGGTCACGCTCACAGGACGATCTCCATTCGTTCGGTCATTGCCGCGTAGCCCGCCAGGGTCGGTTGTTCGAACAGCGTCCTGACATCAGCTTCCATGCCTTCTTCGCGCATCCGGCTGATCAGGCTCACGGCCAGCAGCGAATGCCCGCCCAGTTCAAAGAAATGATCCTGGCGCCCCACCCGCTCGACATTGAGCAACTCGGCCCAGAGCCGGGCCAGGGTGATCTCCGTGTCTCCGATGGGCGCCTCGTATTCGCGCACCAGGGCCGCGTCGCGCCCCGGAACCGGCAGGTCCTTGCGCGCCAGCTTGCCGTTGGGGCTCAAGGGCAGCGCCTCCAGGTGCACGAACAAGGCCGGCACCATGTAGTCCGGCAGGTGCTCGCGCAACTGCGCCCGCAGACGGTCGATGGGCAGTTGGCGGTGCGTTTCGTGGCAGGTGTAGTAGGCCACCAGACGCAGATCCCCGGGCACGTCTTCCCGGGCCAGGACCACCGCTTCCTTGACCCCGTCCAGCTGGGTCAGGCGAGCCTGGATTTCCCCCAGTTCGATGCGCAGGCCGCGGATCTTCACCTGATCGTCGTTGCGCCCCAGGTACTCGATAGCGCCGTCGGCCCGATAGCGACCCAGGTCGCCGGTGCGGTACAGGCGCGCCCCGGGGGCCTCGCTGAACGGGTCCTTGAGGAAGCGCTCGGCGGTCAGTTGTTCACGGTTGAGGTAACCCCGGGCCACCTGCACCCCGCCGATGTACAACTCGCCCACCACTCCCCGAGGCACCGGCTGCATCTGCCCGTCCAGCAGGTAGATGCGGGTGTTGGCGATGGGCTTGCCGATGGGGGTGTTGTCCGGGGTCTCGGCCAACGGCCCGGCGCAATCCCAGGCGGTGACGTCCACCGCCGCTTCGGTGGGACCGTAGAGGTTGTGCAGCCCGACCTGGGGCAGCTGCTGTTTGAAGCGCCGCACCAGGCTGCCTGGCAGGGCCTCACCGCTGCACATCACCTGGCGCAGGCCGAGGTCCTCCACGTCCTGACCATGGGCCAGGAACACATCAAGCATCGACGGCACGAAATGCAGGGTACTGATGCCTTCATCACGGATCACCTGGCGCAGGTAGGCCGGGTCCTTGTGCCCTTCCGGGCGGGCCATCACCAGCCGTGCACCGGTGAACAGCGGCCAGAAGAACTCCCAGACCGAAACGTCGAAGCTGAAGGGGGTCTTTTGCAGCACCGCGTCATCGGCGCTCAGAGCATATTGTTCCTGCATCCACAGCAGGCGGTTGACCACCGCCCGGTGCTCGTTCATCACGCCCTTGGGCTGGCCGGTGGAACCGGAGGTGTAGATCACATAGGCCAGATGGCTCGGGCTCAGTCCAGGGTGTTGCGGATTGGCCTGGGGCGCCTCGCTCCAGACCCAGCGGTCGAGTTCCACCAGAGGCACTTTCAGCTCGCACGGAAGGGGCCGGCCGCCAGCCTGCACCAGTACCGCCAGGGGCGCGCTGTCCTCAAGCATGTAGACGATGCGTTCTGCGGGGTACGTCGGGTCGATGGGCACATAGGCGCCGCCGGCCTTGAGGATCGCCAGCAGGCCGATGACCATTTCCAGGCCGCGCTCGACGCAGATCGCCACCCGGGTATCGGGCCTCACCCCCAGTTGCAGCAAGTGCCCGGCCAACTGGTTGGCCCGCTGGTTGAGCTGGCGATAGCTCAGGCGCTGCTCACCGGCCTGCACCGCCAATGCCTCGGGAGTGCGCACGACCTGGGCCTCGAACAAGCCGTGCAGGGTCTGCTCCAGCGGACAGTCCCGGGTCGTGGCATTGCAGGCGTGCAGCAACTGCCGGCGCTCCTCCGGCGGCAGGATCGGCACCTGGCGCAAGGGCCGCTGGGGCGCCTGTTCCAGGGTCTCCACCAGGGCCTGCAGGGCCTGCTCCATGTAGCCGCAGATGCGCTCGGCGCCAATCCGCGCCAGGGTCATGGCGGTCAGGCGGAAGCCCTGGCCCAGGTCATCGACGTTGAGGCTCAGGGGGTAGTTGGTGCGCTCTTCGCTGCGCAGGGTCTGGATGCCTTGCCAGGCCTGTTGCATGGCCGGGCTCGGCGCTGCGTCGCTGCCGTGGCGGTAGTTGAGCATGGCGCTGAACAGCGGCAGCGGCGCGGCCACGGCACTGCAACGCTGGGCCAGGGCCAGGGAGGCATGCTCATGCCCCAGCAAGGCGCTGAGCCGGGCATGGGTCGCCTTGACCGCCGCCCGGGTGCCGCTGTGGTCCAGGTCGACCCGCAACGGCAAGGTGTTGATGAACATGCCCAGGGCCCGGTCGGCCCCCAGTCCGCCTTGCAGGCGTCCCAGCAGCACGGTGCCGAACACCACCCGCTCCTGGCCCGAGGTGACGCTCAGGACCCGGGCCCAGGCCAGGTGGAACAGGCTCGCGGCACTGACTCCCAGCAACCGCGCCTGGGCCCGCAGGCGCGCGCTCAGGTCGGCGTCCAGCACCCGCTGCAACTCTTCAATGGCCTCACCGTCGCCCTGCACGTTCTGCAGGCCGAACGGCAGGGTCGGTTCGTCGATGTCCCCGAGCATCTCGCGGAAGAACGCCTCATGCTCCTCGCGACTGCCCCCCAGGCGGGCCTGGGCCACATAGTTGCGATAGGGAATCGCCGTGCCGGCAGGCTCCTGCCCCAACAGGCAGGCCTGGATTTCCTCGCGGACCACCTCCAGGGCGGTGTGGTCCAAAACGATGTGATGGAACAGCAGGATCGCCACCGTGCGTTGCCGGACCGGGTCCAGGGCATGGACCAGGCGCATCAACGGCGCCTGGGTCAGCTCCAGGCGCCAATGCCGGGCATCGAAGCGAGCCTGCAACTGCTCAAGGATGTCGCCCTCGGCCGGGTCGAGGATGACCTCCTCCACCGCCACCCGGGCCCGGCGCCAGACCACCTGCAGCGGCTGTTTCAGGCCCTCCCAGAGCACCGCGGTGCGCAGGATGTCGTGGCGCTCGCCCACGCGCTGCAAGGCCTGGGTGAAGTCTTCCAGGCGCTGCCGGTCGGCGAAGGCCAGATGGGATTGCAGCAGATAAGGATCACCCTGGCGGGCGCTCAGGTGGTGATAGAGGATGCCCTCCTGCAATGGCGCCAGGGGGTAGATGTCCTGCACGTTGGCCACCCCGCCCGGCACCGTGGCGACGATGCGTTCGATGGCGTCCTGGTCCAGTTCGATCAGCGGCAACAGCTCGGGGGTGATGCGCTGGCAATCGGCGCCGATCCGGTTGGCCGGCACCTGCACCTCGCGGCCGCTGCCCACCGCAGCGGCAAGGGCCGCCAGGGTCGGCTGGTTGAACAGCACTCGCACATCGGCGCCAAGGCCGATCTGGCGCATGCGCTCGATCAGGCTCACTGCCAACAGCGAGTGCCCGCCCAGCTCGAAGAAGTGATCGTGGCGTCCCACCTGCTGCACCTGCAGCAGCTCGCTCCAGATCTGCGCCAGGGCGTTTTCCACCTCGCCCTGTGGCGCTTCGAATTCGCGGCTCAGCCAGGCGTCCTGATCCGGTTGTGGCAACGCTTTGCGATCGAGCTTGCCGTTGGCGGTCAGGGGCAGCGCCAGCAAGCGCACATAGGCCACCGGCAGCATGTAGTCCGGCAGCCGGCCTTGCAGATGGTCGCGCAAATCCTGGAGATCCAGCTCCTGGTTGGAAACCTCGGCATGCTCGGTGAAGTACGCCAGCAAACGCCCTTCGCGCACCAGCACCAGGGCTTCCTTGAGGGCCGGATGGCTCAGCAGCGCCGCCTCGATTTCGCCCGGCTCGATGCGCATGCCACGGACCTTGACCTGATCGTCGTTGCGCCCCAGGTAGTCGAGGCTGCCATCGGCACGCCAGCGGGCCAGGTCGCCCGTGCGATACAGGCGCGCCTGGGGCTCGGCGCAGAACGGGTCGTCGAGGAAACGCTCGGCCGTCAGCGCGTCGCGATTGAGGTAACCCCGGGCCACCCCGGCGCCACCGACGTAGAGCTCACCGATTACCCCCAGGGGCACCGGGCGCAGCCGTTCGTCCAGCAGGTAGATCCGCGCGTTGGCCATGGGCCGGCCGATGTGCAGGGAGCCGCCCACTGATATTGGGCCGGACGTGGCCACCACCGTGGCTTCGGTGGGCCCGTAGTTGTTGATCACGGCAAACCCCGGATCGGCCGGGAACTGGCGCAGGCGGTCGCCGCCGATCAGCAAGGTGCTCAGGGTCGGGTGACCCTGGCCCTGGCTGAAGGCGTACTCGGCCACCGGGGTCGGCAGGAAGCTGATATCCAGGGGCTGGGCCCGCCACCAGCCGAGCAAGGCGTCAAGGTCCTGGCTGCCGACCTCGGCCGGTGGCAGGTGCAAGGTGGCGCCGCTGCACAGGGTCGGCCAGACCTCCCAGGCCATGGCGTCAAAACCCAGGCCGGCGACGCTGGAACTGTGGCGCCCCGGCCCCAGGTCGAAGGTCGCGCAGTGCCAGTGCACCAGGTTCTCCAGGCTCTGGTGCTCCACCATCACGCCCTTGGGCTGGCCGGTAGAACCGGAGGTGTAGATCACATAGGCCAGGTGCGCCGGGGTCAGCCCCGGCACCTGGGGATTGTCCAGGGGCGCCTGCTGCCAGATGCAGCCGTCCAGGTCGATCCGCACCAGGCCTGGCGTGCCCGGCAGCTCGCGGGTTGCGCCCTGCACCAGCACCGCCAGGGGCGCGCTGTCCTGCAGCAGGTAGGCGATGCGCTCCGGCGGATGGCTCGGGTCGATGGGCACATAGCTGGCTCCGGCCTTGAGAATCGCCAGCATGGCCGTCAGCAGTTGCGGGCCCCGTGGCAGGCACAGCGCCACGCGCTCGTCGGGGCCGGCCCCCAGCTCCAGCAGTTGCCGGGCCAGTTGATTGGCCCGCTGATTCAGTTGCCGGTAGCTCAGGCGCAATGGCCCTTGCACCAGGGCCACGGCCTCGGGCGCGGCCTGCACCCGGGCCTCGAACAGGCCGTGCAGGGTCTGTCCACGGGGATAGTCGGCGACGCTGGCGTTGAAGCCTTCCAGCAACTGCTGGCGCTCCGCCGTCGGCAATACCGAGAGCTGCCACAGGTCCAGGTCCGGGCTCCATTCCAGGGCATCGGTCAGTTGCTCCAGCACCTGGAGCATGTAGCCGGCCATGCGCTGTGTGCCAATCGCCGGCAACGCCAGCAGCGACAGGCTGAAGCCCTGGCCCAGGTCGTCGACGCTCAGGCTCAGCGGATAGTTGCTGCGCTCCTCACCCCCCAGCAGCTCAATCCCCTGCCAGATATCCAGGCCAGCACCGCGTCCGGCGTCCGCCACGCTGTGCCGGTAGTTGAGCAAGGCACTGAACAGCGGCGAGCTGGCCGGCACCCCGCTGCAACGCTGGGCCAGGGCCAGGGACGCATGCTCATGAGCCAGCAGGGCGCTGAGCCGGGCATGGGTCGCACGGACCCCGGCCCGCACGCTGCCGGCGTCCACATCCACCCGCAGCGGCAAGGTATTGATAAACACCCCCAGGGCCCGGTCGGCGCCCTCGCCGCCCTGCATCCGCCCCATCAGCACGGTGCCGAACACCACCTGCCGACGATTGGACACCTGCCCCAGGACCAGGCCCCAGGCCAGGTGCATCAGCGCCGCGGCACTGACCCCCAACTGCCGCGCCTGCTCACGCAAGCGCAGGCTCAGGGCGTCGGGCACGGGCACCCGGGCCTCTTCGAGATCCCGGCCATCGCCCTGCACATCCTCCACGGCAAAGGCCAGGGTCGGCTCGTCGATATCACCGAGCATCTGCCGGAAGAACCCCTCGTGTTCCGCCTGACCGGCCCCCAGCCGAGCCTGGGCCACGTAGTTGCGATAAGGCTTCGGGGTGCCCAGGCGCTCGTGGTGGTTGAACAGCAGCGCGTGCATTTCCTCGCCGATCACCTCCATGGCGGTGTGATCCAGGGCCAGGTGGTGGAACAGCAGGATCGCCAGCACCCGCGACTGCCCCGGGACCCGGGCATAGACCAGGCGGATCAGCGGCGCGCGGTTCAGGTCCAGGCGCCAGTGGCGGGCGTCGAAACGTTGCTGCAGTTGTTCGAGCAGATCGCCGTCGGCCGGGTCCAGGACCTGCTCCAGAACCTGCAGTTCGGCCTGCCGCCAGACCACCTGCAGCGGCTGCGGCAAGCCCTCCCAGAGCACTGCGGTGCGCAGGATGTCGTGACGCTGGATAACCTGTTGCATGGCCCCGGCAAAGCGCTGCAAACGCTCCAGGCTGTCGAAGGCCAGGCGCGATTGCAGCAGGTAGGGATCGCCCTGTTCGGCACTCAGGTGGTGATAGAGGATGCCCTCCTGCAGCGGCGCCAGGGGGTAGATGTCCTGCACATTGGCCACGCCTCCGGGGACGCTGGCCACCACCCGATCGATGGCCTGCTGGTCCAGTTCGATCAGCGGCAGCAGCTCTGGCGTGATGCGCTGGCAATCGGCGCCGATCAGATTGGCCGGCACCTGCACCTCGCGACCGCTGCCCACGGCGGCGGCCAGGGCCGCCAGGGTCGGCTGGCCAAACAGCACCCGCACATCGGCGCTGAGGCCGATCTGGCGCATGCGCTCGATCAGGCTCACCGCCAGCAGCGAGTGCCCGCCCAGCTCGAAGAAATGATCGTGACGCCCGACCCGCTCGACCTTGAGCAGTTCGCTCCAGATCCGTGCCAGGGCCATCTCCACCTCGCCCTCGGGAGCGACGAAGCCACGGCTGAGCAGGGCCGACTGATCCGGCGCCGGCAGGGCCTTGCGGTCCAGCTTGCCGTTGTTGGTCAGGGGCAACGCATCGAGGCGCACATAGGCCAGGGGCACCATGTAGTCCGGCAGTTGCTGTTGCAGCGCCTGGCGCAGGGATTCGGCGGACGGCTTCGGGGTGTCGGCCTGCACGCTGTAGTAGGCCACCAGGCGCTTGTCCCCGGGCTCATCCTCGCGGGCCAGGACCACGCCTTCCTTGACCCCGGGACAGCTCAGCAAGCGCGCTTCGATCTCGCCCGGTTCGATGCGCAGGCCGCGAATCTTCACCTGATCGTCGTTGCGCCCCAGGCATTCCAGCACCCCGTTGTCCAGCCAGCGGCCCAGGTCCCCGGTGCGGTACAGCAGCGCCTGCGGCTGGTCGCTGAAAGGGTCGCGGATGAACTTCTCGGCGCTCAGTTCGGGACGGTTGAGGTAACCCAGGGCCACGCCATCGCCACCGATGACGATCTCGCCCTGGGCCCCCAGGGGCACTGGCTGCTGGTGCTGATCCAGGACATACACCCGGGTATTGGAGATCGGCCGGCCGATGGCCACGTGCTCGGCGTCGACCGCCAATTGCCGGACCTCATGGGTGGTGGCGTAGGTGGTGGTTTCGGTGGGGCCATAGCAGTGCACCAGGCGCAGTTGCGGCGCGTGCGCCAAGAGCCGGCGGAAGGCCGCCGGGTCGGCACGCTCGCCGCCGCAGAGGAGAATCCGCAAGCCCTTGAGGGCCTCGGGAATCAGCTGCACATACTGGTTGAACAGCGCCGTGGTGACGAACAGCACCGTGGCCCCCAAGGTGCTCAGGGCCTGGCCGAAACCCAGCGGGTCCAAGAGGGTGTGGTGATCGATGACCAGCACCCGTCCGCCGTTGAGCAAGGCCCCCCAGACGTCCATGGTGCTGGCGTCGAAGGCCGGGTTGGAGGCGAAGACCACCCGATCCTCGGGATTGAAATCGGCGTAGCCGTTGTTGATCACCAAGCGGCTGATGGCCCGGTGCGGCACCCGTACCCCCTTGGGCGTGCCGGTGGAGCCTGAGGTGTACATGATGTACGCCACGCTCTCGGAGGACTGGGGCAGGTCCGGGTTGTGGGTGGGCAAGGCACTCAGCCGCAGGCGATCCAGGTCCACGCGCCGGGCCGGGCAATCCAGCACCTCGTCGCTGCGGGTCAGCAAGACCACGCTGCGGCTGTCGCTGACCATGAAGCCCTGGCGCTGGGCCGGGGCCTGGATATCCAGGGGCACATAGGCCGCGGCGCACTTGCTGATGGCCAACTGGCTCAGCAACAGGTCCAGGGAGCGTGGCAACAGAATCGCCAGGTGATCCCCGGGCTGTACCCCCAGCTCCAGCAGATGGTGGGCCAGCTGGTTGGCCCGGGTATTGAGTTCGGCGTAGCTGAGCAGCGCATCGCCCTCCACCGCCGCCACCCGCTGCGGATGGGCCTGGGCCTGGGCTTCGAACAGTTGGTGCAGGGTCTGTCGGCGCGGATAGTCACGGGCCGTGGCATTGAACTCCACCAGCAGCTGCCGGCGTTCGGCCGCGGGCAGCAGCGGGATCAGTTGCAGGGCCATGTCCGGCGTCTGCTCCAGGGCCTGGGCCAGGTGCTCCAGGACGCATTCCATGTAGCGGCAGACCCGCTCGCCATTGACCTGGGCCACCGCCTGCAGGGTCAGGCGCAAGCCCTCGCCGTCATCGTCGATGTTCAGCGCCAGCGGGTAGTTGCTGCGCTCTTCGGACGCCAGCACGCGAATGCCGTCCCAGGCCGCCGGCCCCTGGTCCCCAGCGGCTTGCTGGGGGCTGTGACGGTAGTTGAGCAGGCTGTTGAACAGCGGCTGCGCCGCCGGTACGCCGCTGCAACGCTGGGCCAGGGCCAGGGAGGCGTGCTCATGCCCCAGCAGTTGCGCCAGTTGCTGATGGGTACGGCGCAGGGCCTCTGCCACGCCCTGGGGGCCCAGGCCGATCCGCAGTGGCAAGGTATTGATGAACATGCCCAGGGCGCGGTCGGCCCCTGCCCCGCCGTGCATGCGGCCCAGCAGCACGGTGCCGAACACCACCTCGTCGCGGCCGGACAGCGGCCCCAGGACCCGGCTCCAGGCCAGGTGCATCAGGCTGGCGACACTGACGCCAAGGCTGCGCGCCTGCTGGCGCAAACGCCGGCACAGTGCCGGTTCCAGCCGCAGCTGCTGCTCGCGGATGCCGCTGCCGTCGCGATTGACGTCCTGCAGGCCGAACGCCAGGGTCGGCTCGTCGATGTCCCCCAGCATCTGGCGAAAGAACGCCTGATGTTCCGGTTCGCCAAGCCCCAGGCGCGCCTGGGCCACATAGTTGCGGTAAGGCACGGCAGGCGGCAGCTGCGCGCCGTGGCCTTGCAGCACGGCACTGATCTCTTGCACCAGCACCTCAAGGGAGCTGTGGTCCAGGGCCAGGTGATGCAGCAACAGGATGCCCAACCAGCGCTGCGGGTCAGCGTCCCGGGCACAGACCAGGCGCAGCAAAGGTGCCCGGCCCAGGTCGAGGCGATAGTGACGGGGGTCGAAACCGGCCTGCAGTTGCCCGAGGATCGTCCCCCGGGCGGGGTCCAGCTCCAGCACTTCCAGCTCCAGGGGAGCCTGGCGCCAGACCACTTGCACTGCCGCGTCGAGGCCTTGCCAGACCACACTGGTGCGCAAAATGTCGTGGCGCTGGATCACCTGCTGCAAGGCCAGGGTAAAGGTTTGCAAGACGTCGTCGCTGGCGAACTCGAACTGCACCTGGAGCACATAGGGGTCGCCCTCGGTGCTGCTCAGGTGGTGATACAGGATGCCCGCCTGCAGGGGGGCCAGGGCATAGATGTCCTGAACGTTGGCCGCGCCACCGGGCACCTGGGCCAGCACCCGGTCGATGGCCGCTTGATCGAGGTCCGCCAGGGGCAGCAGCTCTGGCGTGATGCGCCGGCAATCGGCAGCGATCCGGTTGGCCGGCACCTGCACCTCGCGCTGCCCACCCACGGCGGCCGCCAGGGCGGCCAGGGTCGGCTGGCCGAACAGCACCCGCACATCGGCGCACAGATCCACCTGGCGCATGCGCTCCATCAGTTTGACCGCCAGCAGCGAATGGCCGCCCAGCTCGAAGAAATGGTCCTGGCGC
>NZ_JAFGYX010000037.1:0-32215 GCF_017491625.1 Pseudomonas sp. 50_B | reverse complement strand
GCACCCCCTGTTTGCCCCACGGCGTCTGGCGGCGCCGTGGGGCAAACAGGGGGTGCAGGCGAAGATACCACTGTAGAAACCCTGGTCGGCAAGCACTCGCTGGCACTGCCTTGAGTGTTTTATCGCCCCGGCGGCGCCAGACTTGACCCCGACGCCGCGCCTCAGGCCGGGCTGCCCCCCGGCACAACGGCGAATCAATATCATTTGCAGCGTATCAGGGGTTTTGCTTTAATCGCGAGCAATTCCCATTTGCAACGCCACCCGCCACCGGACCACGCCCTTGCCTTCCATGCCGCCCGCCAGCCCCGCACTGGTCCACAACCTCTATGACGCCCATCACCCCTGGCTCTATGAACTGTTGCGGCGCCGCCTGAACCACGCCTGGGATGCCGCCGATCTGGCCCACGAAATCTTCGTCCGGGTACTCAAGCGCCCGCCGCAGCTGGACGGCGAGGTGCAGCAGCGCTCCTACCTGGCCACCATCGCCCGGGGCCTGTGCATCGATCACTGGCGCCGCCGCCAGCTGGAACAGGCCTGGCTGCAGGCCCTGGCGGCGCGGCCCCAGGCGTTGCAACCGTCCCCGGAGCAACGGGCGATCATCGTCGAGACCCTACACGAAGTGGACGCCATGCTCGGCCGCCTGCCGCAACGGGTGCGCGAGGCCTTTCTCCTGGCGCAGTTGCATGGCCGTCCCTACAAGGTCATTGCCGAAGAACTGGGGGTCTCGGAGCGCATGGTGAAGAAATACCTGGCCCAGGCCCTGGTGCATTGCGCGCTGCTGGAGGCCGAACTCGACGGCCTGCTGATCGAGTAGAGCCCCATGAGCGAACACGGCGCCCAGCGCTTGAGCCATGCCAGCCTGCAACAGGCCGCCCATTGGTACGTGCAACTCCAGGACGAAGCCGTCAGCGACGAACAACGCCGCCATTGGCAGGCCTGGCTCGAACAGCACCCGGAACACCGTCGGGCCTGGGGCTACGTCGAGCGGGTCAGCCAGTGCCTGCTGCCGCTGCAGGAGGCCGGCGCCCAGCAAGCCGCCGGCCAGGCCCTGCGCGGTGGCCGGCGGGCGCCACTGGGGCGGCGCCAGGTGCTCGGCGCCTTGCTGTTGCTCGGCCTGGGCTGGGGCACCTGGCGCGGTACGCCGCTGCCCCAGGCTCTGGGTCGCTGGCGAGCCGACTACGCCACCGGCACCGGGGAGATCCGCGAGGTCCGGCTCAGCGACGGCACCCACCTCTGGCTCAGTGCCCTGAGCGCGCTGGATGTGCGCTACAGCGCCCGGGAGCGACTGTTGCACCTGCACCAGGGCGAAATCCTCATCGACACCGCCAGGGATCCGCAGCGACCGCTGCGGGTGGACACCGAACACGGACGGCTGCAGGCCCTGGGCACGCGCTTCAGCGTGCGCCGGGAGAGCGCCCGCACCCTGCTCAACGTCTACGCCGGCGCGGTGCAAGTGCACAGCGCCAAGAGCGGCCGGCAGCAGCGGGTCGATGCCGGCCAGCAGCTGGCCTTCGACGCCGTCGCGCTGGGTCCGCTGCAAGGCGCCAGCGCCGCTCGCGAAGCCTGGAGTCGCGGGCTGCTGCTGGCCGACAACCTGCCCCTGGCGCAACTGCTCGAAGAGTTGGGGCGCTATCGCCCGGGGCATCTGGGCTGCGACCCGGCCCTGGGTCGTTTGCCGGTCATGGGCGCCTTCCCCTTGCACGATTCCGACCAGGCCCTGGCCCTGCTGGAAGCCGCCCTGCCGGTGCGGGTCCAGCGCCTGACCGCCTGGTGGGTGACCCTTGAGCCTCGGGCCTGAACCCCGCGCCTGAACATCCGGCGAACATTTTTTTAAGGTTGCGGTTCCCTTTTGCCTGTCTGGTTCGGTTAACCGGGTAACAGCACTCACATTGCCGATCCACAAGGGAACCCCATGCCAACCCCCAACCGTCCCCGCTTGCGCCCGTCCCTGCGTCCCCTGACCCTGTGCAGCGCCCTGCTGTGCCTGCCCGCCCCCTGGGCCCAGGCCGCCGAAAACCCCGCCAGCCAGCAGGCGGACAGCCAGCGCCGGAGCTACGACATCGGCCCCGGCCCACTGGTCAGCGTGCTCAATCGCTTCGCCGAACAGAGCGCGGTCTTTGTCGCCGGGCACAACGACCTCGCCGCCGGCAAGCAGAGCCCGGGGCTGCGGGGCCGCTACAGCGTCGAACAAGCCCTGCAGCAGCTGCTCAAGGACAGCGGCCTGCAAGCCCAGGCCGTCAGCGGCGGGTATGTGCTGCAAGCGCTGCCGACCGCCAGCGGCCCGTTGCAGCTGGGCACCACTCAGGTGTCCGCCCAGGGCCTGGGCAGCGTCACCGAGGACAGCCGCAGCTACACCACCGGGGCCAGCGCCTCGGCCACCGGCCTCAACCTGTCGCTGCGGGAAACCCCGCAATCGGTGACGGTGATCACCCGCCAGCAACTGGACGACCAGGGCAGCAACAGCATCGCCGATGCCCTGCGCCGGGCCCCGGGGGTCAGCGTGCAGAACTACGACAGCGAACGCTGGGAGTTTTCCAGCCGCGGCCTGCCGATCACCAACTTCCAGTACGACGGGGTCAACGTCACCTACGACGGGGTCTACGACTACGGCACCACCAGCACCGACATGGCGACCTTCGACCGGGTGGAAATCATCAAGGGCGCCACCGGCCTGATGACCGGCTCCGGCGACCCCTCGGCCACCGTCAACCTGATCCGCAAGCGGCCGACCAAAGACTTCAAGGCCTCGGTCACCGGCACCCTCGGCTCCTGGGACAACTACCGCAGCGAAGGCGATATCTCCGGACCACTGACCGAGACCGGCAACCTGCGCGGGCGCTTCGTCGGGGTCTACCAGGACCGCAGCTCGTACCTGGACCACTACCAGAACAGCAAGGACATCGCCTACGGCGTGCTGGAGGCCGACCTGACCCCCGACACCCTGCTGACGGTGGGCCTGGACCAGCAGAACACCCGTTCCCGGGGCGCCACCTGGACCGGCTTCCCGATGTACTTCAGCAACGGCTCGCGCACACACTTTTCCCGCTCGTTCAACCCGGCCACCGACTGGAGCCGTCGCGACTTCAAGAACCAGACCCTGTTCACCTCCCTGGAACAGCAACTGGCCCATGACTGGACCCTCAAGGTCAGCTACGACCACCTGCGCCGCGAGCACGACACCCTGCTGGGCTCGGCCAGCGGCGGCAACCCGGACCAGGCCAGCGGCGACGGCATGTTCATGTACATGGGCAAGTTCAAGGGCGAGCAGACCCAGGACAACCTCGACATCAACCTGCACGGCCCCTTCAGCCTGCTGGGCCGCGAACACGAGCTGATCGCCGGCTTCATGCTGATGAAGGCCAAGCAGGACATCCCGGTCCACGGTTCGGTGTACCCGCCGGTGGGCGGCAGCATCTATCAGTGGCGCGGCGAATTCGCCAAGCCGGACATCCCGCAGATCGGCGACAACGACATCCTCCAGCGCCAGACCGGTGCCTACCTGGCCACCCGGCTCAAGCCCAGCGACGACCTGGCGGTGATCCTCGGCACCCGGGTCAGCGACTTCAAGGGCATCGACAACACCCGCTACTTCGAGCCCGGCCGCGCCGACGCGCGCCAGCGCTACCAGCAGACAGGAGTGGTCACGCCCTATGCCGGGCTGGTCTATGACCTCAACGACCGCTACTCGCTGTACACCAGCTACACCAGCATCTATCAGCCGCAGATGAGCAAGGACGCCGACGGCAGGATCCTCGACCCGGTGCAGGGCGACAGCTACGAAGCCGGGATCAAGGCCGAATACCTGGACGGCCGGGTCAATGCCAGCTTCGCGGTGTTTCATGTGCAGCAGGACAATGTCGCGCAACTGGTGGACGGCTGGGGCACCGACGCCGTCTACCGCCCGACCAAGGGCGCGACCACCAAGGGCTTCGAGGTCGAGGTGGCCGGCGAGCTGCTGGACGGCTGGAACCTGTCCGCCGGCTACAGCTACAACCACACCCGCGACGCCAATCACGACTACGTCTACGGCTCGGTCCTGCAAACCACCGAGCCGCAGCAGGTGGCGCGGCTGTTCAGCAGCTACCGCCTGCCCGGCGCCTGGGACCGCCTGACCCTGGGCGGCGGGGTCAACTGGCAGAGCCAATTCTTCGGCAAGGTCTACCAGCCCGACCCGAGCGACGCGGTCAACGGCGGGCATGACTCGCGCATCACCCAGGACGGCTACTTCCTGGTGGACGCCATGGCCCGCTACCAGTTCAGCCAGCACCTGAGCTCGACCCTGAACGTGAAGAACCTCTTCGACAAGCAGTACTACACCGGCATCGGCAACTTCGGCACCGGTTTCTACGGCGAGCCACGCAGCCTGCAACTGGCGACCCGCTGGGACTTCTGAGCGCGCCGATCCACGGTCGCGCTGCGCGGCAGCGGGTTGACTACGCTTGAGCCAGCGTGATCAACCCGCAGAGGACCGACACCATGCCACGTATCCAGACCATCACTCCGTGCCTGTGGTTCGACCACCAGGCACACGAGGCGGCACAGTTCTACTGCTCGGTCTTCGAACAGTCGCACATCACCCACATCAGCCACTACGGCAAGGCCGGCTTCGACATTCACGGACGTCCCGAGGGCTCGGTGATGAGCGTGGCGTTCGAACTCGACGGCCAGGGTTTCACCGCCCTCAACGGTGGCCCGCTGTTCTGCTTCAACGAAGCCATCTCCCTGCAAGTGCATTGCCGCAGCCAGGCCGAGCTGGATCACTACTGGAACGCCCTGGGTTTTGGCGGCCCGCCACAGGCGCAGCGCTGCGGCTGGCTCAAGGACCGCTTCGGGCTGTCCTGGCAGATCGTGCCGCAGTGCCTCACGCCGATGATCTGCGACCCCGACCCGGCCCGTTCGCAACGGGTGATGCAGGCCCTGCTGGGGATGAAAAAACTCGATATCGCGACGCTGCAACGCGCCTTCGACGGCCAGAGCTAGGCTCTGTACGAAAAGTTTTGAGACGAAGGTCAGGCATGGCGAAAACGGTCGAGGAAGCGGAGTTTACGGGGTGTAAATGAGCATTCCGAGACCGTTTTCAACGCAGCATCACCGAGTATCAAGGCTTTTCGTACAAAGCCTTATACAATCGCGCCAGCTTTCGCAGACGGACAACCTCAATGAAGCCTGCCCTCACCGCCGACCAGGAACCGCAGTTCTGGCGCGACCCTGCCCTGCCGTTCATCGAAGCCCGCTCCATCGCCGATGGCCGCAAGGTCTGCTACAGCCGCCATGCCCACCAACAGTTCTCCATCGGCAGCATCACCGCGGGTGTCAGCACCTACCTCAGCGGCCACTCGCAGTGGCGGGTCAGCCGCGGCACCGTGGTGCTGATGAACCCGGGGGTGGTGCACGCCTGCAACCCGATCGACGATCAGCCCTGGTCCTATCGCATGCTGTATGTCGACACGCCCTGGCTGACCGCCCTGCAGCACGACCTGGGCTTTTGCGCCGAGCTGGGCTTTCGGCCGTTTCGCGAGACTCACAGCCGCGACCCGCAGCTGTTCGCCGAGCTGGAGCAGCTGTACCGGACCCTGGTGGCCGCCGAGGCCGAGCCCCTGCTCAAGCACAGCGCCGTGGTGAGCTTTTTCAGCGACCTGCAGCAGCGCCTGAACCCCGCCGAGGCGCCGCCCCGGGGCGACAACCGCAAACTGCAGGAAGCCGCCGACTACATCCGCCGGCATTGCACCCAGGCCCTGAGCCTGGACGACCTGTGCCAGGCGGCGCAGCTGTCACCGTCCTACCTGATCCGCGCTTTCAAGCAGCAGTTCGGCATGCCGCCCCACGCCTACCTGGTGAACCAGCGGGTGCAGTTCGCCCAGGACCGCCTGCGCAGCGGCGCGCCGATCGCCGAGGTGGCGCTGGAGGCCGGCTTTGCCGATCAGGCGCATTTCCAGCGCGCCTTCAAACAGCACCTGGCGGCCACTCCCGGCCAGTACCGCGGCCAGCGCTAGAACAGCAGATAAGCCGCGCTGGCAGCCAGCAACGCCGCCATGCTGCGGTTGAACAGACGCACCCCCGGCGGATGACTCAGGTAGTGGCGCAGGCAGCTGCCGACATAGGCCCAGCAGGCAATCGACAGGTAGCAGATCACCAGGTACACCGCGGTAAACAGCCACACCTGGCGCAGCTCGCCGTCGGCGGCAAAGGCCCCCATGCCGGCCACGCAGGCCAGCCAGGCCTTGGGGTTGAGCCACTGCATCAGCGCGCCATACCAGGCCGAAGGCGCCCGCGCCTGGTCCTGGGTGTCGAGCCGGCCATCGTCGCTGGCCAGTTTCCAGGCCATGAACAGCAGGAAGGCCACGCCAAACAGGCGAATGCCCTGGGTCAGGATCGGCCACTGGCGCAGCAGTTCGTGCAGCCCCAGGCCGATCAGCACCAGTAGCCCGACGAAGCCCAAGGTGGCTCCGGTCACATGGCGCATGCTGCTGCGCAAGCCAAAACGCGCGCCGCTGCTGAGGGCGACGATGTTTACCGGCCCCGGGGTGATGGAAGCGGCCAGGGCAAAGGCCGCCATGGAAAACACCAGGCTCATGTCTTGTTTCTCCAATCTGGGTCGGATTGACCGCCGCCCAGATTAGGGAGCCAGGATCGCAGCGTATTGAAGAAAACTGCCCTCGTCGGCGTCTAGCAGTGCAAGTGATTGAGCTGGCAATACTGGTCCCACTCCATGTCCACCATCTCGGCGATTTCCCGATGCGCCTCAAGGGTCATCCGCTTCAGTTCCTGGGGCGTGCGGGCAATGAACGACAGCGCCAGCTCCCAGTTGCCCATGCCGCGCAAGCGGGCTTCTTCGTCAAACAGCCGACTGGCGTGCTGGATCTGCAACTCGCTCAGGTCCCCGGGTTGCCAGGGGCGCCCCGAGGATGGCCCGAGCCCCAGCTGGGCCGCGAGTTCCGGACGTTCGGCGAGGTAACGCAGCAAGGCTTGCTGATAGTCGAGTTCAGACATTTGCATGGCGCTCACTCCCATCATGAAATCAATCCCGGGCACTGCCTCACTGCCCCGGGGGGCCGGCTCACGCCGGCGTCAGGCTGGCGATCCGGTCCACCACCCGCCCGGCCAGATCGTCGGGGCGGAACTTGGCGAGAAAATCATCGGCACCGACCTTCTTCACCATGGCCTGGTTGAAGGCCCCGGACAGCGAGGTATGGAGCACGATGTAGAGTTGCCTCATGCGCGGGTCGTTGCGCACCTCGGCGGTGAGGGTGTAGCCGTCCATTTCCGGCATTTCGATATCGGAGATCATCATCAGGAACTCCTCGTCCGGGCGCTTGCCCGCGTCGAGCAGGGCCTGCAGGTACTCCAGCGCCTCGCGGCCGTCCTTCAACGACACCACTTGCACCCCGACGCTCTCCAGGCAGCGGGTCACCTGCTTGCGTGCCACCGCCGAGTCGTCCACCGTCAGCACCCGCCAATGGGCCGCAGCGACCTGGGTCTGCGCCGTGATCACCCCCTGGGAGATGTCCTCGCAGACCGGCGACACCTCGGCCAGGACCTTCTCCACGTCGATGATCTCCACCATGCGCTCGCCAACCCGGGTCACCGCCGTCAGGTAGTTGTCCAGGCCGCTGCCTTTGGGTGGCGGGTGAATTTCCTCCCAGTTCAGGTTGACGATGTGCTCCACCGCACTGACCAGGAAACCCTGGGTCTTGTTGTTGTACTCGGTAATGATCACGTAAGCGTTGTCGATATCCTCGACTCCGGGCAAACCGGTGGCCAGTGCCAGGTCAAGTATCGGAATGGATACACCGCGAACATTGGCCACGCCACACACCACCGAATGTGACATGGGCAGTACATTCAACTTGGGGCACTTGAGAACTTCTCTGACTTTAAAGACGTTGATGCCGTACAACTGTGACTCATTAAATCGAAACAACAATAGTTCCAGACGATTCTGCCCGGCCAACTGAGTACGGCTATTCACCGTTTCCATCACACTGGACATACGAGCCCCCTGCCCTGATCTAGTTGATCAATCGGCGATTAAATGAAAGTTGCTGACGGCCATTGCCGTTCAACTATTGAAACGGGTCACCAAGGCGTTCAGTTCGTGAGCGGTGGACTCCAGATCGCCGCCCACGGTGGACGAATGCACGGCAATCTCGGCGTTCTGATCCGAAACCCGGGCAATCTTGGTGATCTGCTCGGAGATTTCCTCAGCGACATGGGCCTGCTGCTCCGAGGCGGCGGCCATTTGCTGACTCATCTGGTGAATGCGTTCCACCGCCGAGTTGATGCCATTCAGGGCTTCCTGGGTGCTGATCACCTGGGCTACGCCGGAACGCGCTTCGACACTGCCCTGGCGCGCCACTTCCACCGCCTGGGTGGCCACTTCCTGCAGGGTGACGATGATGCGCTGGATGCTCTGGGTCGACTCCTGGGTCTTGGAGGCCAGGGCCCGGACCTCGTCGGCCACCACCGCGAAACCGCGGCCCTGCTCACCGGCCCGGGCGGCCTCGATCGCCGCGTTGAGGGCCAGCAGATTGGTCTGCTCGGCAATGGAACGGATCATGTTGGCCGCCTGCTGGATCGACTGGGTTTCCGCGGCCAGGCCCTCCACGGACTGGCTGACCGCATCCACGGTGTCCGCCAGCTTCTCGATCACCACCCGGGTTTTCTGGGCTTCTTCGGAGCCCACCTGGGTCAGGTTGTTGACCTGATCGGCGGCCGAGGCGGTGTCGTGGATATGCACCGACACCTCGGAAATCGACGAGGCCATCTGGTTCATTGCAGTGGCCGCCATGTCCGCTTCATCGCGCTGCTTGCCCAGGGCGGTTTCCGCCTGCTTGGACAGACTCTGGCTGGTGGACGCCAGGGACGCCGCCTGGTTGGCATAGTCGCCAAGCCGGCTGAGGGCGGTGCGGATTTTCGCCGATTCGCTGATCAGGATCATCTGCAACTGGGCCACCGGGCCGTGTTCGTCGGTGTAGGTGCGCGCGATCAGCTCGCTGTCGAAACTGCCCAGGGACACCGAGCTGATGCGTTGCAACATCTGCCGCGCGCGATAGAAGGCATACCCCTGTACCGCGAAATAACCGGGAACCGCCGCCCCCAGTGCCGCCCAGGGGCCACCCAGCCAATAGGCCCCGGCCGTAGCCGCGAGGGCCAGCAGCGGCGGCAAGGCAAAGCCGCAAACCCTGGCCACCCGGTAGCTCCAGGGCAAGGCCAGGTTGTCGCTACGCATGCGTTGATACAGTGCGCCGGCGCGTTCCACCTGTTCGCGCTCGGGCTTGACCCGCACCGACTCGTAGCCGGCAATCACGCCCTTGCTGAAGATCGGCGTGACGTAGGCGTTGACCCAGTAGTGGTCACCGTTGCTGCTGCGGTTCTTGACGATGCCCATCCAGCTCTTGCCGTCCTTGAGGTAGGACCACATGTGCGCGAACACCGCTTCGGGCATGTCCGGATGGCGCACGATATTGTGCGGGCTGCCGATCAGTTCTTCGCGGCTGAAACCGCTGACCGCGACAAACTCGTCATTGCAGTAAGTGATCTTGCCGTGAACATCGGTGGCGGAAATCAGCCGCTGTTCGGCGGGAAACACCAGCTCGCGCTGGGTCACAGGAAGATTGTTTCTCATTCTGAAATGCCTCGCAGGAAAGTATTCAATTGCTATTCACTATCAAACAACAACTTCCGCATCCTGCGATGACCTGAAGACATCCTCTGCTTACCCGCAGAACTTTCCAGAGCCAAGTCAATTATTGCAAATGGCCACTATCGATCCAGTCGACTTAAGTCTAGATTCGAGCCTTAATCAGGGTGTGAAAACTTCATCAAGCAATCCCACTTGAACGAGCCGAATTAAAGACTTTTATGACTTACATCAACATTCGCCTAAACATAGGAAGCTAGCTTTCTAATTATTGAGAAGCATTATTTCCAAAATACTCAGCGCCGCTGCAAACTCCATCTTCCGCACATGGAAAACAAACTCGTCAAAGCCTTCCCGCGCGCATTGATCAGTGGCAGATTCCCTTTAACCCCCCCCCCATTTTTCACCACCACCCGTTGTGCCTCGGACCGATCGGGGCTGGAGTCGCCCTTGATGGACCATCTTGAACTGCGCCCGGCCGCTCGCGACGACTGGCCCTGCCTGGAAAACCTCATGCAGTTCTATCTCTATGAGCTCAGTCAGTGGCTGCCACTCAAATTCGCAGCCCAGGGGCTGTACGCCATCCAGGCCCTGGACGATTACTGGCGCCACCCGGCCACCCATCCCTGGCTGATCCTGGTGGCGGGGGAGCTGACCGGCTTTGCCGTCGTCGACCAGCAACGCTGCGACAGCGATGCGCGGTACAACCTCGGCTACCTGTTCATCGCCCGACGGCTGCGCCGCCTGGGCGTCGGCCGGCAGGTGACGCAACAACTGTTCGAGCACTACAAGGGGCCCTGGCAGGTGATGCACTTCAGCGCCAACCTGCCCGCCCGGGATTTCTGGCAGGCCATGCTGCCGGGGCAAACCCCGACACCGATCATCGCCCAGGGCTATCCCGCCAGCCTCTACCGTTGGCCAGGCTGACGCCACAGCGGCGGCAAGCGGTTCGTTGCGCAGGCTGGGCCCTGCTCGCGGCTTCCGGCACCGCGCCCTGACGACAATGGCAAAGTCCGGGGCGATCACCTACCTTCTCCGGGACCACCCGCACAGGCCTGACCACCACCTGCCACCCGGCGCTCCATCTCATCTGAAGCAAAGAGCCTCGCCCATGTTGTCGTCCACCACCCGCACCACACGCCTGCTGTTACGTCCACCGACCCTGGCCGACCTGCCGCAGGCCTGCGCCATCCACGGCGACCCGCAGACCCACCGCTTCAACCCCAGCGGCCCCGACAGCGCCGAAGCCACCAGCGACCGGCTGCACAGCTGGATTGCCCATTGGCAGCAGTACGGCTTTGGCTACTGGGCCATCGCCCGGCTGGACGCTCCGCAACAGATCATCGGCTTTGGCGGGCTCATGCGGGCGCACTTCGGGCAGGAGGCCGGGCTGAACCTGTACTTTCGCTTCACCCCCCAAGCCTGGGGCCAGGGTTTCGCCAACGAGATGGCCCAGGCGGCCCTGCAACTGGCCTTCGGCGAACTGCTGGCGCCCCGGGTCACCGGCTTGGTGCGGCCCGACAACCTGCCGTCCAGGCGGGCCCTGGAACGCCTGGGGATGACGCTGGACGGCGAGCTGGAGGACTTTCCCGGGCAGCCACCGAGCCTGCTGTACCGGCTCAACGCCCAGGATCACCGGATGACCCGCAGCGGATGATATGCCGCTGCGCTGACTATTTTTTCTCGGCGCTGCATCCAGATACGTCGCTCAGGGGTAGTACCCATAGCAGTCCTGAAAACTGCCGAACCGATCCCCAATGGAGAGCCACCATGCACGCCAAACAACGTCTTCTCTGCCTCAGCGCAACCTTGACCATCGCCTGCCTGGGCGCCCTGCCTGTGGCCCAGGCGCAGAGCGCATTGCCCGACAGCATCAAGGTGCCAGAGGGCCACAAAGTTGCCCTGGAAACCGTGGGCACCGGTGAAATCACCTACGAGTGCCGGGACAAGGCCAATGCACCGGGCGAGACCGAATGGGTCTTCGTCGGCCCCAAGGCGGTGCTCAGCGATCGCAGCGGCAAAGTGCTGGGTGACTACTTCGGCCCACCAGCCACCTGGCAGGCCAAGGACGGTTCGAAGATCACCGGGACCCAGGTCGCCGTGGCGCCGTCCAGCGCCGGCAACCTGCCCTATCAACTGGTCAAGGCCAATCCGGCCGAAGGCAAGGGGCTGATGAGCGGCGTCAGTTACATTCAGCGAGTGGCCCTCAAGGGTGGCGTGGCCCCCAGCAGCGCGTGCACCGCCGCTAACAAGGGCACCCGTGAAACAGTGAAGTACCAGGCGGACTACATCTTCTGGGCGGCCCGCTGATTCGCCGCCCAAGATGCAAGGCCAGGCATAGGCAACTGGTCTACGCTGCTGACAGCCACTGCACCGCTTGGGTGGCGGTGGCTGTCATCTGTCGCAGGTAAATGCCCTTGTCTCTACCCGAACCCCTGTTTGACCACGCAGGCTGCATCGCCGCTTGTGCCCGAGGTGAGCGCCAGGCTCTGGAAGCCCTTTATCACGAGGAAGGGCCGCGCTTGCTCGGCGTCGCCAAACGCCTGGTACGCGACACGGCCCTGGCCGAAGACATCCTGCACGACGCCTTTATCCGAATCTGGCAAGGCGCAAGCAGTTTCGACCCGGAACGAGGCAGTGCCCGCGGCTGGATGTTCAGCATCACCCGGCATCTGGCGCTGAATTTCCTGCGCCGCCATGGCCGTGAGGTGCCTATTGAAGAACCTTATGCAGACCACCCGGACACCCTTGACGGGCTGGCCATGAACACAGAGGCGGTCACCGCGCTGGCTGATGCCGGACGTCTCCAGCATTGCCTGGGGCAACTGCCCTCACAGCGCCGCGAGTGTCTCCTGCTGGCCTATCTGGACGGCTATTCACACATGGAGATTGCCGCCAGAATGACCACCCCGCTGGGGACGGTCAAAGCCTGGATCAAGCGCAGTCTCAGTGCCTTACGGGAGTGCCTGGGATGAACATCGGTCCACGGGACGACAGCGATCCCACGCTCCAGACCCTGGCCAGTGAATATGTCCTGGGCACCCTGGACGCCGAACAACGGCGCCTGCTCGAACAGCGCCTGCCCCATGACCCCGCCCTGCGCAGCGCCGTGCAAAGCTGGGAACAGCGCCTGCATCCCCTCACCGCTTTGGCCGATCCCGTCACGCCGTCGCCCTGGCTTTGGCGGCGTATAGAACGCAGCCTGGAGCAACTGGCTGAACCGGAGCCGGTCTCGGCCGCAAATAGCGCCAGGCGCTTCAACCCTCTGGCGCTGTGGCGCGGATTGGCCGCTGCCGGCCTGGCCGCCAGTGTCCTGTTGGCCAGCCTGCTGATGCTGCGCCCCGATGCCCCTCCCAGTTACCTGGTGGTGCTGGTAGCCCCTCAGGACAAATCACCCGGCTGGGTGGTGCAAGCCAATGACACCCGGGAGTTGCAGTTGATTCCACTGGGCAGCATCGAGGTTCCGGCGGACAAGGCCCTGGAGTTCTGGACCAAGGCCGACGACTGGAAGGGCCCGGTGTCTCTTGGGCTGGTCAAGCCCGGCCAGCCGTTGCGTGTGCCGCTTGATCACCTGCCACCCCTGCAAACCAATCAATTGTTCGAGCTGACCCTGGAAGATCGCCAAGGCTCGGCGGTGGGCAGGCCTACCGGCCCCGTGCAGTTCATCGGCCGCGCCGTCAAGACTTTGTGACCAGGGGAGAACCCGCCTTGACCCGGCGTGGCAGCGGCCAATCAACCGAGCCCTGTCCGAGGATTGACAAACCCCGCGCCGGCTTTTAAAACTGTGCGCCTGATTTCAGAGTCTGCCTCAGCCATGTCCCAAGCCCTTACCCTCGATTCTCGCGCCATTGGCCTGCTGGCCAAGGCCGGAGCCTGGGTGGCTTGCAACTCTAAATCGAAGAAACAGTCGCTCATGTGACCGGGGCGCTGTGTCCCGTCAGATGAGCTGACAGGACATCAAGCGCTACGGACACCCGCCCCCTGCTTAACGCCCTTCTACTCTTCTGACGACGACCCGACGGTCAACCATCAGGAGAACACGCATGTCATCGTTTCAAGGAATCTGGGTCCCCATCGTCACGCCCTTTCACAATGGCGCCATCGACTTTGCCGCCCTGCGGCGCCTGAGCGCCCATCTGCTGGAAAGCGGCGTGGCCGGGCTGGTGGTCTGCGGCACCACCGGCGAAGCCGCGGCCCTGGACAAGGACGAACAACTGGCGGTACTCGACGCCGTGCTCGAACAGGCCCCCGCCGGGCGAGTCATCATGGGCCTGGCAGGCAACAACCTGAAATCGCTGCTGAACCTGCAAACGGAAATCCTCAAGCGCCCGGTGGCGGCCCTACTGGTGCCTGCGCCCTATTACATCCGCCCCTCCCAGGCGGCCCTGGAAAGCTTCTTCCACAGCGTCGCCGATGCCTCCAGCGTGCCGCTGATCGTCTACGACATTCCCTATCGCACCGGGGTCAACCTGGACAAGGACACCCTGCTCAACATCGTGCGTCATCCGCGGATTGCCGCCGTCAAGGACTGTGGCGGCAACCTGGACAAGACCCTGGCGCTGCTGGCCAGCGGCGCGGTAGAGGTGCTGTGCGGCGAGGACCTGCAACTGTTCAGCGCCCTGTGCCTGGGGGCTAGCGGAGCCATTGCGGCGGCGGCGCACATTCGTCCGGAGTTGTTCGTGCAGTTGCAGCGCCAGGTCCGCGACCAGCAGCTGGATGCGGCGCGGACCACCTTCCGGCAACTGGTGCCGCTGATTCAGGCGCTGTTCGCCGAGCCCAACCCGGCCCCCGTGAAAGCCTTGCTGGCCCATCAGGGACTGATCGAGCCACACCTGCGGGCACCGATGCACGATTGCAGCGCCGCCACCGCCGTACACCTGCAGAACCTGTTGGCCGACCTGCCCTGATACGGAACATCGGAATTGACGTGCCTGTGGCCCGTAGGAGCTGGCGTGCCAGCGAAAGCGTCCTCAAGCCCGGTGCAAGGTTCGAGGACCTCTTCGCCGGCAAGCCGGCTCTACGGCAGCCGGGGCACGACAATCTCGATGCCCCGTCGGCGCCGATCGGGGCGGTGCGCGCACGCTTTCAGCGGATCGGCGGGATACGGATCTGGCCGGCGCGGCACTGGTTTTTCACGCCTTTGCCGCACGGGCCAAAGTCCAGGTCCTTGGTCAGGCAGACCCGGACTTCGGAAAGCTCGGGGCCGCTGCAGAGAATGGCGATGCCGTTTTCGGCGATCCCCGGGTTGCTCTGGCGAAACTGCTGGGCAATCTGCGTGGCTTCAAAGTAACGCACCGCGGTCGAAGGCTGCAGCGCTTGCGGTATCTGCACCGTCGCCAGGGCCTTGTCCGTCGCATCCAGGTACCCCATGCCCCCCAGGCCACTGCAGGTGCCGTGCTTGGTCCATTCGTGGTTCATCAGTTTGGCGGTGGGAAACAGGGTCAGGCCCTTGGCCCGCTCCTCCTGCGTCAGCGGGGTCAAGGGTGGGCAGGACTGGGGCCAGCCGCCCTTGGCGTATTGCGGCCACAGGCCGTGGAGGACAAAGCCATAGCCCTTGCCCGAGCACTGTTCGTTCTCCGGATGCATCAGGCAAAAGGTCGGTGACCAGGACAAAGCCAGCAGGTAGTAGTCAAAAGCCCCCGCCACCGACTCGCGCTGCTGTTTGGGCTGACGTGCGTCGCTGATGCCCACCATCCCCAGGGTCAGCACCAGGGCCGCCATCAGGGCAAAAAACTTTCTCATCGTTACCTCTCCTAGGGAAATCGGATCGTCCTGGCCCCGCCATCGGGTTACTGCGGCAGGCACACAGCTTCACTTTCTTGGCATGCCGGGGTTGCAGGAACATGACATTCGCCGCGCCGTGCCCCGGTAAAGCCGGTCAGGCGCGACGAACGCCGAGCGAACGTCGGCCGAGGCGCCAGCGGGACACTGCGCCAGGGCCTGGGGCGGCGCGCGGTGCGAAAGATGACGGAACAACCGGGCACAGATCAAGAGCGGCGATCAGTGCCCGATGTCCAGAGACGGCCCTGGGGCTTCAGGCACGCTGACAAAAATGCTGTAGTGCCCCCCTTCCATGGCCTCAAAGGCGATCAGCTTCTGCACCAGCGGCTCGCTGATCACCTTGCCGGCATTGAGCAGCAGCATGCCGTTGTCGGCATTGAGGTTGCGCCGCAGGACCATCCCCGCCTGCAGATCACGGGTGCCCAGCACCCGGACCGTCGGATCATCGACGGTCACGTCATTGAGGTAGGCCGCACAGACCCGAACAAAGCCTTCCACCATGTTCGGGTCATACAGACGGCCGGCGTACTTGCGAATGAACAGCAAAGCCTCGTCGCTATTCATGCGCCGCTCCAGAATCAACCCGCACTGCAACTCGATGAAATCCACCACCAGCTTCAGCAGCCGGGCACCCCAGGGAATCGCCTCGCCCCGCAGATGCTGGGGAAAGCCGCTGCCATCCCAGCGTTCCTGATGATGGAGGATCAGCCGCGCCGCATCCTGCATCGGCTCCAGCGTCATCAGCAGCGACTCGCTCTGGGAGGGATAGGCCCGATAGCGCTCCTGATCGGCGTGCCGCAACAGCTCCGCCGGAGCGGCCAGCATGGCATCGCTCCAGCTCAGCTTGCCGATGTTGTACAAGGCGGCGGCCATGGTCAGGTCACGGCTGGCGGTTTCGTCCAGGCCATAGCTTGCACAGCAGGCGCGCACCAGTTCGATGATCTTGCGGTTGGTCTGCTTGTCCGCCGGCAGGCGCAGGTTGGCCAGCAGCGAGAACACCTCGGTGCCGGTCACATAGCTGTGCTTGAGCTCTTCATAGGCCAGGTCCAGCATGTCGGCGGTCTGTTGCAGCTCGGCGGTCCGGGACGCCACGCGCTTTTCCAGTTCGGCGTTGCTCACCTTGAGCTGGCGGTTCTGCTCCAGCACCAGTTGCTGCAGGCGCTTGAGCTCGCGCTCGGCGTGCTGGTATTCCAGGGTCTGGCGCAGGATCAGCAGCAGCTCTTCGTCGTTCCAGGGTTTGCTCAGGTACTGGTGGATCTGCCCTTCGTTGACGGCCTTGACGATGGTGCTCAGATCGGCGTAGCCGGTGAGCAGAATCCTGCGGGTGGCCGGGTAGCCCTCGCGCACCCGGGCCAGCAGGGTGGCGCCGTCCATGTCGGGCATGCGCGCATCGCTCATCACCAGGTCAACGGGACGCTGGGCCAGGATTTCCAGGGCCCTGGCACCGCTGTCGGCCAGCAGCACTTCATAGGGCTGGCTGCGTAGCAGGCGCCGCAGGCTGTTGAGGATCGATTCTTCGTCATCCACCAGCAACAGGCTTGGACGCTGTCCTGGTTCGGTGGGCGGCAACGCTTCCATGGTGAGTCCCCCTGTCCTGCATCTCGTTCCCCGGACAGTGCCGCCCGGCCAGCGCCCAGCGGCGCTACAGCCCAGACAATCCTAGCTATTTTTTTGATGTTCACCCGGGAATATCCGCCAAAAAATCCTCTCACGGTGCATGTTCCAGTGACTATGCTCACAGCGTTGGACGCACGCTCAGGACGCTAGGGAAAGTCAATGAACACTGGCTGCGACGCACAGACAAATTCGCAAGACCCCTCGGATACGCCGCCATCTGCGCGAGTCAACCGACGGGTGCTGATTGTGGATGACAGCCTCTCCATTCATGAGGACTTCCACAAAATCCTCATGCCCTCGCAGAACCTGGCCCTGAGCCAGGTCGAAGACCAGTTGTTCGGCAGCGTCAGCCCCCGCCCGCTCCAGGTGTTCAGCCTGGATTCGGCGTTCCAGGGTCGCGAGGCCCTGGCCATGGTCGAGTCGGCCCTGGCCCGTGACACGCCCTATGCCATGGCCTTCATCGACATGCGCATGCCGCCGGGCTGGGACGGCCTGGAAACCATCGAGCAATTGTGGAAGGTCGACCCGGATCTGCAGATCGCGCTGTGTACCGCCTATTCGGACTATTCCTGGGAAACCATGGCCGAGCGCCTGGCCTTTGGCGACCAGTTGCTGATCCTGAAAAAGCCCTTCGACAGCCTGGAAATCCGCCAGATGGCCAGTGCCCTGACCTGGAAGTGGCAGATGACCCAGGATGCGCGGCACAAGCTCGACGATCTGCAGCGCACCATCGAGGAACGGGTCGCGGAGCTGCTCAAGGTCTCCCACCTGCTGCACTACGATACCCTCACCGGGTTGCCCTCCAGCGCCTTGCTCGGCGATCGCCTGGGCCAGGCCATGGCCCGGGCCCGGCGTTATGGGCAACAGCTGGCGGTGATGTTCCTCGGGCTGGACCGTTTCAAGCGGATCAACAATGCCCTGGGCTACCCGGCAGGCGACGAGTTGCTCAAGAGGATCGCCCACAGCCTGCAGCACGGCATGCGCGAGTCGGACTCGGTGTTCCGCTACGGCTCCGACGAATTCGTGGTGCTGCTCCATGATCAGGAGCCGCCGCCCCAGGTTCGTAGCGTCGCCGAAAAGCTCCTGGCGACGGTGAGCCAGCCCCACGATGTGGCCGGGCACGACCTACGGGTCACCGCCAGCCTGGGGATCAGCCTCTACCCCGAGGATGGCCAGGATGCCCTGAGCCTGATCAAGAAGGCCGAGATGGCCATGCGCAACAGCAAGGAGCAGGCACCGGGGGGCTACGGTTTCTTTACCGAGGACATGACCCACCGCGCCCGGGAACGCCAACACCTGGAATCGGGCATCCGCCAGGCCCTGGAGCGCCAGGAGTTGAGTTTGCATTACCAGCCCAAGATCCACCTGGCCTCGGGCCAGGTGGTGGGCGCCGAGGCGCTGATTCGCTGGTTCAGCCCGCAACAGGGCTGGATCAGCCCCGCCCAGTTCATTCCAGTGGCCGAGGACAGTGGCCTGATCAACCGGATCAGTCAGTGGGTCGTGGGCGAAGCTACCCGCCAGTCCCGTGCCTGGCAGCAGGCGGGACTGGCGCCGATCCGCCTGTCGGTCAACCTCTCGGCCAACGACTTCAGGCAACCGCAGCTGCTCCAGCAGTTGCAGCACGCACTGCGGGACAGTGCCCTGGACCCGACCCTGCTGGAACTGGAAATCACCGAAGGGGTACTGATGCAGAACGTCGAAGCCACCCTCGCCACCCTGCAAGCCATCAAGGCCCTGGGGGTGCGCCTGGCGGTAGACGATTTCGGCACCGGCTACTCCAGCCTCAGCTACCTGCGCAAGTTCCCGGTGGACGTGCTGAAGATCGACCAGTCCTTCATCCATGGCCTGAGTCACGAGCCCAAGGACGCCGCCCTGGTCAGCGCGATTATCCAACTGGGGCGCAGCCTGAACCTGAGCATCATCGCCGAAGGGGTGGAAACCCAGGAGCAACTGGCGTTCCTCAAGCAACAGGGCTGCGAGGAAGGCCAGGGCTTTTACTTCAGCAAGGCCCTGCCGGCCGACAGTTTTGCCCGCCTGCTGCGGGCCCAGGCGTCCCAGCAGCAGGTAGTCGACCATGATCGCTGAACAGCAGCCCAGGCAACGCCGACGCCGCTCGCACAGCCTCATCGGCCTGCTGCTCTGGGCGATGGCCGCTGTCGCCCCGCCGGCCTTCCCGGCACCGCTGGACGAACCGCTCAAGCCCCTGCCCGCAGTACCCGCCCTCGATCCCCAGCGGGTGGAGCTGGGCCGCCGGCTGTTCAACGAGCCGCGCCTGTCCCTGGACAACAGCCTCTCTTGCGCCAGCTGTCATCGGCTGGACCAGGGTGGGGCCGACGCGCAGGTCAAGTCCCTGGGCATCAAGGGCCAGCTTTCCCAGGTCAACACCCCCAGCGTGTTCAACGCTGCGCTGAACTTTCGCCAGTTCTGGGACGGTCGCGTCGAGACCCTCCAGGCGCAGATCGACAACGTGGTGCAAAGCCCCACCGAGATGGGCAACAACTGGCCCAACCTGCTGCGCACCCTGAATGACGACGCCAGCTACCGCCAGGCCTTCGGCGCGCTGTACCCGGACGCCATCACCGCGGCCAACGTGCAGGACGCCCTGGCCAGTTATGAACGGACGCTGCTCAGTGCCGGCTCGCGCTTCGACCAGTACCTGCAAGGCAACACCGAGATCCTCAGCCGGGAGGAGAAGTACGGCTACCAGCGGTTCAAGGACTACGGCTGCATCGCCTGCCATCAAGGGGTCAATATCGGCGGCAACATGTTCCAGAAGTTCGGCGTGATGAATGACTACTTTGCCGACCGGGGCAACCCCACCGACGCCGATCTGGGGCGTTTCCTGATCACCGGCGACGAGCAGGACCGCAACGTGTTCAAGGTCCCCAGCCTGCGCAATGTGGCGGTCACCGCCCCCTACTTCCACGACGGCTCGGCCACGACCCTGGAACAGGCCGTGGAGGTGATGTTCAAGTACCAGTTGGGCCGTACCCCCAACCCCCAGGACACCCGCCTGATCGTCAAGTTTCTCCAGACCCTCACCGGGCAATGGCAGGGCAAGCCGCTATGAAGTTGCGCCGCCGCTGGCCCTCCATGCTCCTGACCCTGGTGGCCCTGGGCCTGGTCCTGGCGCTGGCGTTGCTCTACTTCAAGACCATGATCGGCCAATCCCCGAACTTCGCCCTGTCCCGGGACCTGATCGGCCAGATCAAGCAATTGAACGCCCAATGGGAAACCGAAGTGCTCAAGGCGCGCATCGCCATTACCCACGACTACGATCCGCTGGTGCAGCCGGTGCAGCAGATCAACCAGCTGTGGCAGCGCTTGGATCAGCTCTCGCAACAGGGTCACAGCGCCCCGGCGGCCTGGCAGGCCAGTCACCAGGCGTTCCTCAATGCCTTCCAGGAAAAAGCCGGCCTGGTGGAACGGTTCAAATCCCACAACGCGGTGCTGCGCAACTCACTGGCATTCCTGCCCTACGCCGAGGACGACATCCAGCGCCGGCTCGCCGACCTCGATGATCAGCAGCGACTGGCGCTGCAGAATTTTGCCATCGACACCTACGACCTGCTGCTCAGCAGCCTGGAGTTCGCCCAGATCTCCAGCAGCGACAAAGCCGCGGACATCCTGGTAGGGCTGAACAAACTGACGGTCAACAAGGAACGCCTGCCCACCGCCATGCACGAACCGGTGGACATCCTCAGCAAGCACGTCGCCGTGGTCCTGCGCGAGCAGCCGGTGGTCAATGAACTGCTGGAGCGGCTCACCTCGGTCCCGGTGGCCGAACGCCTGGACGACATCACCCGCCTGCTCAACAACGACCAGCTCCAGGCCGACCTGCAGGACCAGAAGTCCCACCAGTATCTGCTGGCATTCTCGGTGCTGCTGGTGCTGTTGATCCTCTATCTGGCGATCCGCCTGATCAGCAGCTTTGCCGTCATCCGTCGGGTCAACACCGCCCTGCAGAGCGCCAACGAACACCTGGAGCAGCGGGTCGAGGAACGCACCCGGGAACTCAAGGAGGCCCAGAGCGAGTTGCTGGACGCCGCGCGCCAGGCCGGCATGGCGGAAATCGCCACCAATGTCCTGCACAACGTCGGCAACGTGCTCAACAGCGTGAACATCTCCAGCGAGATGCTCAGCCGCACCCTACGCTCCAGCAAGGCTCAGGGCCTGGGCAAGGCGATGGAACTGATCAATCAGCATCAACACGATCTGGGGCATTTTTTCAGTGAGGACGAAAAAGGCAAGCTGCTCCCCGGCTACCTCAACCAACTGGTGCAAGCCATTGCCAGCGAGCAACAGGGCATGAGCGGCGAACTGGCCCAGCTTGGGCGCAGCGTCGACCACATCAAGGAAATCGTCGCCACCCAGCAGTCCTACGCCGGGGCCTCGCGGCTGATCGAGCCGTTGCAGGTCGGCGAACTGATCGATGACGCCTTGCGCATGAACTCCGGCGCCCTGGCCCGGCATCAGGTCACGGTGCTCAAGGACTACACCCAGGTGCCACCGGTCCTGGGCGACAAGCACCGCCTGCTGCTGATCCTGATCAACCTGATCAGCAACGCCAAGTACGCCATGTCCGATCTCGACGAACACTCCCGGACCCTGACCCTGAGTGCCCATGTGATCGACAACCGGACCTTGCGCATTCAAGTCCGCGACCGCGGCGAAGGCATTGCCGCCGAGAACCTGACGCGAATCTTTGCCCACGGTTTCACCACCCGCAAGGAAGGACACGGCTTCGGCCTGCACAGTTGCGCCCTGGCCGCCATGGAAATGGACGGGCAGCTCAGCGTGCACAGTGACGGGCCGGGGCTGGGAGCGACCTTTACCCTGGACATACCGCTGATCAGCGTTGAGGGCCACTGATGGACGATCTGAGCAACCGGCGAATTCTGCTGATCGACGACACCCCGTCGATCCACGACGACTTTCGCAAAATCCTCACCCCGCCTGCGGCGGACGCCAACAGCCTGGACGACCTGGAAGCGCAGTTGTTCGGCGCCCAGGCCAAGCCCCGGCAACAGCCCTTTGAACTGGACTCGGCCTACGGCGGCCAGGAAGGCTTGAACAAGGTCTGCCAGGCCCTGGAGCAGCAGCGCCCCTATGCCCTGGCCTTCGTCGACATGCGCATGCCCCAGGGCTGGGACGGAGCCCAGACCATCGAGCGCCTCTGGCAAGAGGACCCGCGCCTGCAGGTGGTGGTGTGCACTGCCTATTCCGACTACTCCTGGGAGGACCTGCTGGAGCGACTGCACGCCCACAACCGCCTGCTGATCCTGAAGAAGCCCTTCGACAACATCGAAGTCCAGCAGATGGCCAGCACTCTCACCAGCAAATGGGAGATGACCGCCCGTGCCCTGCTGCAGATGCACCATCTCGAAGATCTGGTGGAGCAGCGCACCGAGGACCTGAGACAGGCCGGCGCGGCCCTGCAACAGGAAATCGACGAGCGCAAGCAACTGGAAAACCAGCTGGTGCAATCGGAGAAACTGGCCTCCCTCGGGCAACTGGCGGCCGGGGTCGCCCACGAGATCAACAACCCCATCGGCTTCGTCGCCTCCAATCTCGGCAGCCTGGCGGGCTACCTGGAACAGATCAGCCAGCTGCTCACGGCCTATCGCCAGAGTGAAGAGGCCATCGCCGCGCCGGAGCTGCGCAAGCGCCTGCAAAGCCTGCGCGAAAGCATCGACCTGGACTTTCTCCAGGAGGACATCCCGTTGCTGATCAAGGAGTCCAAGGACGGCATCGGCCGGGTCGAGCAGATCGTCAGGGACCTGAAGAATTTCTCCCGGGTCGACAGCGACCAGCATTGGCAAATGGCGGACCTGCAGCAGGGCATCGACTCGACCCTGAACATCGTCGCCAGCGAACTCAAGTACAAGGCCGACCTGATCAAGCACTACCAGCCGCTGCCAGAGATCGAGTGCCTGCCCTCCCAGCTCAATCAGGTGGTGATGAACCTGGTGATCAATGCCGCCCAGGCCATAGGCCCCGAGCGCGGCACCATCACCCTGAGCAACGGCGTGGCAGGCGAGCGGGTCTGGCTGGAAGTCAGCGACAGTGGCTGCGGCATCGACGAGCAGCACCTGCAGAAGATCTTCGACCCCTTTTTCACCACCAAGCCGGTGGGCCAGGGCACAGGGCTGGGCCTGTCGCTGTCCTACGGGATCGTCAAGAAACACGGCGGGCAAATCAGCGTCCGCAGCCAGTTGGGGGTGGGCAGCACCTTTCGGGTGGAACTGCCGATCCGCCAGGGCCCCCATCGTCCGGACCCGGCCTGAACCGGGCGCGCCCTCCCCGTCCCTGGCGCTGATTGCGAGCGTGGCACAACGGCCAGCGAGTGCTGCAAGGCCCGCCTTAAGTGGTAGAGCGGCTGGCCTGGGACAGCTCGGTGCACAGCCTCACCCAGGCGTCGCTGTCCAGAGGCGGACTCAGGTGCGGCCCCTGGGCCTGATCGCACTGAATGTCCTGCAGCGCCTGGTACTGCTCCGGGCTTTCCACACCTTCGGCAATCACTGTCAGACTCAAGGCATGCCCCAGGTCGACGATGGCCTGGACAATCGAATGCCCGGCCTGATTGCCGCCCAGTCCCGCCACCAGGCTGCTGTCGATCTTCAGGCCGTCCAGGGGAAAGGTCCGCAGGTACTGCAGCGCCGAGTAGCCGCTGCCGAAATCGTCCATCAGCAGTTGCACCCCAAGGGCCTTGAGCCCCTGCATGATCTCCAGCACTTGGCGACCGTCGTCCAGCAGCGCCTTGTCGGTCATTTCCAGCACCAGCCGCGAGGGCGCCAGCCCGCTCTGGCCCAGGACGGTCCTGATCCTGGCCACCAGTTGCCCGCGCTGGAACTCGGCGGCCGACAGGTTGACCGCCAGCAGCAGGCGTTCGGGCCAGGCCCGGGCCGCGCGGCAGGCGGCGTGCAGCACCCAATTGCTCAAGGGCAGGATCAGCCCGGTGTCCTCGGCGATCGGTGAGAACACCTCGGGCCCCAGCAGCCCACGCTGGGGATGCTGCCAGCGCACCACCGCCTCGGCGCCCACCAGCTGTCCGTCCGCCAGCCGATAGCGTGGCTGGAACTGCAGCAGCAACTGATCCTGCTCGATGGCGTGGCGCAGGTCGCGCTCCAGGCCGCGGCGTTCGATGATCCGCACATTCATGTCGCTGGCATAGAACCGCCAGGTACTGCGCCCCGCCGCCTTGGCCTCATACAGGGCGATGTCGGCAAAACGCAGCAGCTCCTCCGCCAGGCTGGCATCCACCGGCGCCCGGGCAATGCCGATGCTGGCACTGATGAAGACTTCATGCTCGGCAATGTAGAAAGGCTCTTCGATCCGCTCGATCAGGCGCCGGCACAGGCCTTCGATCTCGGGCTGGGCAACCTGCCCCGGGACCACCAGGACAAACTCGTCGCCCCCGACCCGGGCCACCAGATCCTCGCCCCGCAGGCATTGGGCCAGACGCTGGGACACCTCATGCAGCACCTGGTCGCCCGCCGCATGCCCCAGCAGATCGTTCACCGGCTTGAAGCGATCGAGGTCGACGCTGAGCATCAACAAGGGCTCCTGCAGGGTCGGCAGGGCCAACAGCTTGCCTTCGAGAAACTCCTGCATGCGCGTACGGTTGGCCAGTCCGGTGAGGGCATCGTGCTGGGACAGGTACTCGATCCGCCGCCTTGCGGCGACCTCCTCGGTAATGTCGCTGGCGGTGCCCCGATAACCACCGGCGGCCATGGCTCGCACCGAAAGGCGGCAGATCCGCGGCTGCCGGTGGCCATCCAGGTAAGCGCATTGCAGGATCGCCTGGGAGCGCCGCTCCGGGGCCGCCAGCCAGTTGAGCAGCGACCCCTGCTCGGAGCTCAGCAGCTCGTTCATCGGCCGCCCCAGCGCGGACTCCCGAGAGAGTCCGGTGACCACCTCGAAACGCTCGGACAGGTAGGTAAAACACAAGTGCCGGTCCACTTCCCAGATCCAGTCGGACGCTGCTTCGGCGACGTCGCGAAAGCGTTCTTCACTGGCCAGCAAGGCGCTACGACTGACCCGCAGGGCCTGGACCTGATCGTCCATGACCCGAGCCGCCGCGCCGGCCCGGCGCAACAGGAAGCCGGCCATGATGCCCGCCAGCAGGCCCGCCAACAGCAGCAACGGCATCACCAGTACCAGCAACTGATGCCCGGGGCGGGTCGGTTGCCATTGCAGGACTCCGGCGCCGTCGGGCAGGGTCAGGGACGGCAGTGCGGCGGCCGGCACGGGGCCGGCCACCTGCAACTGTTCGATGCCCAGTCCCTGCCCCAGCGCCAACAATCGCGACGGTTCCAGGCGCGCAACGAAAATCAGCACCGACTGAGGCCCGCTGTCGGCACGCACTTGCGGGTCGTTGCCTGGGTTCAACAGGTCGGCCACCACCAGCGCCGGGGTCCCGGCGATGGCATGGTAACGGCTGATGGCCTTGCCGCCGGCTTGCGAACGTACCTCCTCCACCAGGGGCGCCAACTGTTCCCCCAGCCAGTCCCGGGCATCCATCGACGCCAATCGCCCAGCCACCAGGGAATACACGGTGCGGCCTGCCGGACCGATCACGAACACGCCGTCAAAACCCAGATCGTAGTACAGGGTCGGACCGAAGTTCTGCCGGGTGTAGGCCCAGTCGAGGTCGACCCGCAGGTGCAGGTGCTGGTAGGCGTCACCCCACAGGGCATAGTCCTTGAGCGTGGTGCGGGCATTGCTGTCCAGAGACTGCAGGGCCTTTTCGATATCCAGGCGATTGTGCTGTTCGGCGGAAAGGTTCTGGTCGAGGGCGATGTACACCAGCAGCACGCCGGTGAAGAGGAACAGCGCCAGCAGCAGCCCCGAGCACCCCAGCAAGGTGGCACGAGTCAGCGCCTGATTGGAGGTGCTGCGTCCTTGAGATGGGTCCTGACCGAGGTTTTCCATAATGCTCCAGGCGCCATGGCGACAAACTGACCGCTGAGGCCCTGCCCCACACAGTCCTTGACGAAGCTCGCGCTTGCCTATTGACGATAGACAGTATTTTCCCGCGGGGCCTGGAAATGCCGGGTGCACGAAGGCTGCGGCTGTGCTGAGGGGGTTCTTGAAAGGTGGGGTGCAGGCGCTGACGGCCAGCGCAGGCGATCGATCCGCCCCCGCGCTGCACTGAATCAGTCGTCGGGATCAGCGGTCGGAATCAGCCCGGAGCGCGCCCGGCGTCACAGCCGGCAATTGCTCAACCCGGTGATAGACACTCAGGCCCAGGCGCTCGGCGACCCGCACCATGGCGTCGCAGCCCGCCGAGGCCGCGCCGATGCGCAGCACGGCATCACAGCGCTCCAGCAGGCGTTCGGCATAGGCGTGGAACTGCGTGTTGTAGATCTCATCGCCCACCGCCAGGGACCCCGCCAACCGGGTCATGGGCAACGCCACCCACTCCCCCAGCACCGGAAAATGCCCGGCCGCCAGCACCTGGGCGGCGCACTGCTCCATGGCCGCGACATTGCGTGCCAGCACCGCCGGATCGTCGCCGCTGCCAGAGCGGTACGGGCCGGCCACCAGCACCATCAGGCTGCGCGGCTTGAGCACATGCAACTGCAGGTATTGCAGGAGCATGATGGTCTTGCCGTCGATGATTTCGCCGCTGTCGATCATGCCCAGGGCCTGGTCGATGTCCAGCTCCAGGACCTCGATGTCCTCGCCTTCGTGCTCCAGTCCGCCGCCTTCATCGATGCGGTCCTCGGCCTGGTAATGACCGATGAAGAAATGCACCCGCTCGGTCACCGAACCCGGGCTCATGAAGGCTTCGAAAACCTTCTGCACCTCGCCTACCCGGCAACCGGTTTCCTCCTGTGCTTCCTGACGGATGCGCACCTCCGGGCTGGCGTTGTCCAGCAGGCCGGCAGCGGTCTCGATCAGGTAGCCGTGGTGGTCGTTGACGAAGGCCGGCATGCGGAACTGCCGGGTCAGCAGCACCGTGCGCCGCTTGAGGTTGTACAGCAGGATGGTCGCGCCATTGCCCCGGTCATAGACCTCACGGTCCTGGGCCTGCCAACTGCCGTCGCGGCGACGCAGCTCGAAGCTGTACTTCTTCAGCACGTACCAATTATCAGAAAGGGTCCGTTCGGCGGTGATGCGAATCGATGCCTCGCTCATGGCTGCTCCTGAGAGTCTGGGCTGAGGGGGCGAAACCCCGAGAGTTGTTCCAGCAACTGCGCGCGATAGGCTGGCGTCAAGACCAACCCGCCCGCCGCCTGGCGCATTTGGCCGCCGGCCAGCCGTGCCCGAAACCAGTCGTGGATGAAGTCCGGGGCATAGCCACCGGTGCCGAAGCCCTTGGCGAAGGCGATCATGTCGCAGTAGACCTGCAGGTACGACTCTTTGTCGTTGACCGGATAGCAGTTGCGGTACAGCCAGAACAGCAGGTCATACAGCAGTTGCGACAGCGGATCGGCGTGCAGCGCGAAGTAGCGTTTTTCATGGACGATGCGCAAGGCGATCTGGCGGATCAGCGGCCCCAGGTCGGGCACTTCGTGGAACTGTTCGAGCAACTCCTCCAGCAGCGCTGAGAACGGCGCGCTGGCGACCTTGTCCAGATCGTCCAGGTAATCCTGCTCCGAGGTGTCGTAGACCTCGGGGGACACCAGAGCGCGGATAAAGGCCTCGAAATTCGGCGCCAGCACGGTCACTGCATAGTCGCGTTCCTGATCCACGTGCACCACCCGCGGCTCGCCCTCGGGGCCGCATTCGCGGTAGTCCAGGGCCACCATGTCGTGCCCGGC
Source organism: Pseudomonas sp. 50_B (assembly GCF_017491625.1). Classification (NCBI taxonomy): domain Bacteria; kingdom Pseudomonadati; phylum Pseudomonadota; class Gammaproteobacteria; order Pseudomonadales; family Pseudomonadaceae; genus Pseudomonas; species Pseudomonas sp. 50_B. The sequence goes on along the minus strand of NZ_JAFGYX010000037.1, from coordinate 4,408 downwards.
AGACGGGCAATTGCAGATGTACACCCCGAGGTCCGGGTAACCCCATTTCTCGATTTTGAAACGACTGCCCAGGCTGCCGCCCAACGAATAGGCGGCGTCGCGGCCAATGCTCAGGAAGCTGTCGATCGCGCAGTGGTCCTCAGCCCAGGAGGTGCCTTGTTCGGTGGGGAAACAGCACAGGTGCGGGCGCCCGCCGTTGTAGCGATTCATGAACGCCACATAGGACGGCGGCAGGCGATAGCCCAGCTCGGCTTGCAGCTCGGCGATCATGGCGGCGCTGGCTGGTGCCTGGTTGATCTTGCAGTGGGTGGCCCGGTCCCAGAACGCGTCCAGGTCGATATCGTGGGGGAAGTCGCTCATCCGATGCATCCGTTGCGGTTTAAAGGTCGGCCTGCGCCGAAAACGGCACAGGCTAGCGCAAATGGCCCTCAGAGCCACCAGCGCAGAAAGAAAAAGAACCCCATGCTCAGCAACATGCTGACCAGGGTGTTGCGGGTGTAGATCACCAGCGCAATGGCCACCAGCGAGCTCAGCAGGTAGGGATTGTCCCAGTGCAGGTTCAACTGGTGATCGGGCATGAACACGATCGGCCCGCAGATGGCGGTGAGCATGCCCGGCACCGCAAAGCCGAGGAACTGCCGGGCATTGCTGCTCAGGCGCAGCGGCAGGCGCGGTTCGAGAAACACGTAGCGATTGAGAAAGACCAACAGGCCCATGCCGAAGATGACTGCCCAGACCATCATGCTTGCCCCCGATACAGTTTGTTGCAGACAAAACCCGAAGCCATCCCCGCCAGGCCCGCCAGTACCAGCGCCGAGCCCCACTGCCAGTAGCTGAACAGCACCGAGCACAGCAGCGACACTGCGACACAGACCACGGTGGGCACATTGCGCACCAGCGGCGTGATCAGGGCGATGAAGGTGGCGGCGATGGAAAAGTCCAGGCCCAGGTGCTCCAGGCCCGGAATGCTCTTGCCCAGCACGATGCCCAGCAGGGTGAACAGGTTCCAGGCCACATAAAAGGTCAGGCCCACGCCCAGGGCGTACCAGCGGTCGAACTGCTGCTTGTCATGGGCGCTGGTCAAGGCGAACAGCTCATCGGTGAGCAGAAAGCCCAGGCCCACCCGCCAGCGCCCGGGCAAGGGCGAGATCACCGAGCGCAGGCTCATGCCGTAGAGCAAGTGCTGGGACGTGAGCAGCAAGGTGGTCAGCAGGATCGAGAAGATCCCTGCCCCGCCCTTGAGCATGCCGATGGCCACCAGTTGCGCGGCGCCGGCAAAGACGATGCTCGACAAGCCCTGGCCCTGCAGCGGCGTGAGATTGGCTTCGATGGCCATGGAACCGGCCAGCAGCCCCCAAGGCGCGGTGGCCAGGGACAGCGGCATGATGGCGATGGCGCCGCGGATAAAGGCGGCACGAGGTAAGAGAACGCTGGACATGACACCCTGCACACAGATAACGGACGCTGACTGTGCCATCTGCCGGCGCCCCCTGGCTTGAACAATCTTGCGCAATTGCACCACCACCCTGGGAGCTGGCTTGCCAGCGAAGGCGTCGCCAAGACCCGCACAAGACGTGCACCGGCAAGCCGGCTCCTCGATGAAATACGGGGGCAGAAACGACAACGCCCCTCACGAAGGAGGGGCGCTGGCTGACGCTAGACGCGGATTACAGCTGGATCAGGTTGCTGATCTTCACGTCCGGATCGACATCGGCTTCGTAGTCGACCCCTTCGATCTCGAAACCGAACAGGCGCAGGAACTCTTGCTTGTAACCGACGAAATCGGTCATTTCGTAGAGGTTCTCGCTGGTGACCTGGTCCCACAGCTGCTTGACCCGATCCTGGACTTCGGGTTGCAGTTCCTTGTAGTCGGCACGCAGGCGGCCTTCCTGGTCGATCACCGGCTCGCTGTTGTACAGGCTGTCCTTGTACAGGCCATAGACCTGCTCGATGCAACCTTCGTGGCTGCCCTGCTCCTTCATCACCTTGAACAGCAGCGACAGGTACAGCGGCATGATCGGGATCGCCGAGCTGGCCTGGGTGACCACGGCCTTGAGCACCGACACCCGAGCGTCGCCGCCCAGGTCGGCCAGTTGCTGGCGCATGCCGATGACTTTCTGGTCCAGGTCCTTCTTGGCTTCGCCAATCGAACCGTTCCAGTAGATGTCGTGGGTCAGCTTCTCGCCCAGGTAGGTAAAGGCGGTGGTTTTCGCACCTTCGGCCAGGACACCGGCGTCGTGCAGGGCGTCGATCCACATCTGCCAGTCTTCGCCGCCCATCACCGCCACGGTGCCGTCGATCTCTTCCTGGGTCGCCGGCTGCAGGGTGGTTTCCTTGACGATTTCCTTGTCGGTGTCGACACCGCGCAGGGTCACGGACTTGCCCAGGGGCTTGAGGGTCGAACTCAGCACTTCACCGGTCTTGGGGTGGGTGCGACGCGGCGCCGCCAGGCTGTAGACCACCAGGTCGATCTTGCCCAGGTCGCGCTTGATGGTTTCGATGGTCTCGGCCTTGACCGCGTCGGAGAAGGCGTCACCGTTGATGCTCTTGGCGTACAGGCCCTTTTCTTCGGCGAACTTGTGGAACGCCGCGGTGTTGTACCAGCCGGCGGTGCCCAGCTTGCCGTCAACGCTGCCGCGCTCGAAGAACACCCCCAGGGTGTTGGCGCCGCAACCGAAGGCGGCGGTGATCCGCGCGGCCAGGCCGTAACCGGTGGATGCGCCGAGGACCAGCACGTTCTTCGGCCCTGCGTCGATGGCGCCCTGCTGGGTGACGTAATCGATCTGCTGCTTGACGTTGGCTTCGCAACCCACCGGATGGGTCGTCACACAGATAAAGCCGCGAACGCGGGGTTTGATGACCATTTACAATCTCCCAATTTCAATGTGCCAGGCGCCGGTAACGGCGGCGGCAGTGTCACTTGCTAAGGTCGTAGACGCTCACAATGGCTTCGCGTCACCAACTGATGGAATTTGCCCGGCAGGCCAAGGCCTGGCGTCCCTGTGCCGGCACCCTCGGGGCGATATCCAGGCGGCCCGGGCCGAGACTCTAGCAGTTGCACCGGCCGGCTTGTGCATCCACCCGGCGAAATTTCTGCGGCCACGTTCATCAACAGATGATGAAGTCCGGCCGGCCTGTGCTTCAGGGCATCCTGTCCAGCGGCAGTTGCTGGCCCTGGCTGCGCGCCTCGTACCAGCGCTGTACCACGTCCGGCAGGCGCTGCTTCCACGCAGGCTCGGTGGTGTAGTAGCGCACCCGCACTTCATCGGCGGGGCCCACCACTGCCAGCAGCGCGACCCACAACTCACCCTTGGCACCGCGCACGAAAATCGCCGCATGGGTGCTAGCCAGCCCCTGCAGCCACATATCGGTGACCTCGGCGCCCGGAAGCTCGGCCGAGGTGTCCTGGGAGAACGCCGAGCCGCTGTCGAGCAGGGTCTGGTAATCCTGTTGCAGCAGCTTGCGGGCGCGCAGATCTTCCTCCTCAGTGCGCACCAGCGCGGTGGACAGCAAATCGTACGGGTTCTCCAGGATTTGCCGGGAGGCCACATAGAGCCCGTCGTAATACACCCCCGAACCGGCGCCGCAGGCATAGGCATCGCCCTCCTGGGTCACCTGCAACAGGCCGTTGCGCGGGGTGAAGCGCAGCTTGCAGCCCTCGACGCCGTAGCGGGCTTCACCGTCCTTGAGCTGCAGCTTGCCCGCCAGCGCACCGGAATTGGCGCCGCCCATGGCCGACAGGTCGAAGCTCAGACGATCTTCGCCGCTGCGCCGGATCACCAGCTCACCGCCATAGAACGGGCTGACCGAGACCCGCTGCCAGGTGCCCTGCCAGCTGAACGGGATGTTCACATAGCGCAGCACCGTCAGCCGGCTCAGGTATTGGCTGCGCAGACAGCCCAGGTCGGCCTGGCACTGGTCGCGCTGCTTGAGCCATTCACGCTGGCCCAGGCGCAGCGCCTTGGGGTCCTTGGCCTCGGCCAGGGTCGCCGTCCAGGCCTTGCCCAGCCGGCTGTCCAGCCCGGCGGTATAGGGGTCGGCGCAGATGGCCTTCTCACTGGCACTGGCGGCCTTGGCGCAGTCGAAGCTGCTGGCCTGGGTCGCGGTGGCACAGGCCAGGACAGCGAGCAGCAGGCCACTGGCCCGCAGTGGACGTACAAGGGAGGCGGACATGGTTCGATTCCATTCAAAAAGGGCTTTGCAAGAATACCTGCGTCGACTTCTTACTCACGCAGCATTCATGAAAAAAATCCCTCTGCCCCCGCCTTCCCGGCCTCATGACCACCCATGCAAGCACTGTGACATCACCGACACTTGCAACAGCGCTGCGTTGCCCGATAATCAGCCACCGACTTGAGCCTCGCCCCATGGACTGGAGAACACGCTTGCACACACCCCCCACCCCCCA
>NZ_JAFGYX010000036.1:0-36261 GCF_017491625.1 Pseudomonas sp. 50_B | reverse complement strand
CCGCAGGAACGGATATGTACCCAAACCCGCTGTAAGAGCGGAACCGTAAGCGGCCGCACCCGCAAGAACGGATATGTACCCAAACTCGCTGTAAGAGCGAAACCGCCAGCGGCCGCACCCGCAGGAATGGATATGTACCCAACCCCGCTGTAAAAGCGGAACCATAAGCCGCCGCACCCGCAGCCCCGGATATGTACCCAACCCCACAACAAAAAACTCACGCCAAAGTCTTGGCCATGACCCCCACAAACAACTCCGATTCAAGAACCCCCTGCAACCACTCCTGCAACGCACGATAAGGCGTCTGCGCAAACCACTCCCGGTCCACATGAGCAAACTGGCGAACAAACGGCAGCAGGGCCATGTCCGCCAAGCTCGGATGCGCCGCCAGCAGATAGCGTCGCTCCTGCAGCAGGCGCTCCAACTGCGCCAGAAACACCTCGCCCTGGGCCCGGTAATGCTCCATGGGCGCTTCTGGATAACGCTCGGCGTACTTGTAGCGATTGAGGTGCACCTTGAACACCTGATCATTCTCGGCAATCAAGGCCGCCATCTGTGTCTGGGCCTCGGGGGCGCCGATGAGCCGCCAGTTGTCCGGATCATGCTGCTCCAGCGCCCAGTGCATGATCTCCAGGCTCTCATCGATCACCCTCCCATCCACCGCCAGCACCGGCACCGTGCCCTTGGGCGACAGCGCGAGCATCTCGGGTGGTTTGGCCTTGAGGCTGACCTCGACGATCCGCACCGGCACCTGGGCATAGCGCAGCGCCAGGCGCGCACGCATGGCATAGGGGCAGCGGCGGAACGAGTAGAGGGTCGCCTCGGGCATAGGCCGCGTGCTCATTTCACCTCCAGGGTGCTCAGGCCGTTGCCCTGGCGGCTGACCTGGATCTGCACCGGAATCCGTTCGTGCATTTCCTGGACGTGGGAAATCACCGCCACTTTGCGTCCCTGGGCCTGCAGGCCGTCGAGGGCGTCCATGGCCAGTTGCAGGGACTCGGGGTCGAGGCTGCCAAAACCTTCGTCGATAAACAGCGATTCGATCTTCAGGGTGCTGGAGGCCATGGACGCCAGACCCAGGGCCAGGGCCAGGGACACCAGGAAGGTTTCGCCGCCGGACAGCGAGTGCACCGAGCGCAGTTCGTCGCCCATCTCGGTGTCCAGCACCAGCAGGCCGAGCATGCTGCCGCCGCGCTTGAGGCGGTAGCGCCGCACCAGCTGGCGCAACTGGGCGTTGGCGTGGTGCACCAGCAGGTCGAGGTTGTAGGCCTGGGCGATCTTGCGGAAGGTGTCGCCGGTGGCCGAGCCGATCAGGGCATTCAGGCGGGCCCAGCGCTGCCATTGCTGGTAGGCCTCGTTGATGCGCTGGCTCAGGGCCTGGTTGGCTTCCTGGCGGCGCTGGTCCTCGCTTTGCCGGGCGCGCAGTTCCGCCACCTGCTGTTCGCTGGCGAGGGCTTGTTGCTGCAGCTCTTCAAGGGCCTGGGCCAGTTGCCCGGCCTCCAGGTTGCCGTTGTGCTGGGCCTGGTGCTGTTGCAGGCGTTGCTGGCGCTCCTGGAGCAGGACCTTGGCTTGTTCGATGGCTTTGTCGTTGGCCTGCAGGCGCTGGCGCAGTTGCTGGATCTGGTCCTCATCCAGTTCCAGCAATTGTTGCAGCCCGGCGTCATCCAGTTCCGGGTGCTGGGCGCGCCATTGCTCGATGCTGCCGGCCAGTTGCTGCTGTTCGCTGTCCAGGGCTTGCAGGCGCTCTTGCCGGGCCTTGAGTTCGGCGCTCAGTTGGATCAGTTGCTGCTGCAGCTCGTGCTGCTCGTGCTGGGCCTTGGCCTGGGCGCTGCGGGCCTGTTCCACGGCTTGATCGAGCTGCTGCTGCCAGAGCTCGGCGCTAGGGTGCGACCCCAGCAGGGCGGCCAGCCGGTCCTGGCAGGCCTGCTGCTGTTGGCTCAGGGCGTCGAGCTGCTGCTGAGCGTCGCTCAGTTGCTGCTGGCGGGTCAGTTGGCGGTCCTGTTCCTTGTCCAGCAGCAGTTGGCGCTGCTGTTGTTCTTCGGTTTCGTCCTGGCGCTCGCGCAGCTGTTCGATGCGCTGCAGGACCTGCTGGTCCAGTTGCATGAAGGTGCTGGCCGGGTCACGGCGCAGGCCTTCGAGCACCTCGGCCGGCAGCAGGTTGTTGAAGCTGGCCAGTTCTTCCTCCAGACGCTGCTGGTCGGCGGCCAATTGCTCCTGCTGCTTGTGCAGGTGCTGGGCCGCCTGCTGGCTGGCGTCTTGTGCTTGCTGCAACTGCTGCTGGAGCCGCGTGGCGTCCTTTTGCAGGGTCAGCAAGGCATCCAGGCGGCTCTCATCCTGGGTGATGCTCTGTTGCAACTGTTCCAGTTGCTGGCGCAGCCAGGCATCGCGTCGCGCCGGGTCCTGGTCCAGCAGGCTGGCACTCTGCGGGTGGGCTTGCAGGCTCGGGGCCAGTGCCTGTTGCTGGCTGGCCAGTTGTTCCTGTTGCTGGAGGAATTCTTTCTGCTGGGCGATCAGGCCCTGGACCTGGGCCCGCAGTTCGTTGAGCTGTTCCTTGAGCCTGTCCACCGCCTGACGGGCGTTGGCTTCTTCGCTCTCGTCATGGCGCCCCAGGCTGTGCAGCAGGGCTTCGGGCTGGTGATAGGGGTGCTCGACGCTGCCGCACACCGGGCAGGGCTGATCGTCCTGCAACTGCTCGCGCAGTTCCTCGACACTGGCACTGCGGGCCAGGCGCTGGCGCTCCAGCAGGGCCTGGGTGACGCTCAGGGTCTGCTCGGCGACGCTCAGTTCGGCCTTGGCTTGCAGACCGGCCTGGTTCAGTGCTTCACGCTGGGCGGCCACGGCTTGTTGCTTGTCTTGCAGGGCCCGGCCGCGCTGGTCCAGTTCCTGTTGCTGGGCCCAGAGCCGTGCCAGCTCTTCGGTGGCCCGTTGTTGCTTGCGGTTGTCCTTGAGCAGGCCGTCCAGCAATTGGATCTGCTCGGCCACGGCCTGGGGTTCGGCACCGGCTTCGCTGTAGAGCAATTCAAGGTGGGAACGTTGTTCGGCCAGTTGCTGAGCCGCGGTGCTGGCCCGCTGTTCCAGGGCTGGCAGTTCGCTCTGGCCCTGATTCAGACGGTTGCCGATCAGCATCAGTTGCTGCAGGCGTTCGCGGTAGAGCGTCCAGGCTTCGCTCAAGGGGGCGAGGGCGGCGCTGTGCGCCAACTGCCCGGCGATCCGCTCCAGGCGCTCACCCACCAGACGCTGCTTCTCCAGCAGTTGGGCAATGCTTTGCTGGCCTTGGGCACTGGCGCTTTGTGCGCGGTCACGGGTTTCGCCGGCGTCGCTCAGGCTCTGGCCAAGACGGCTCAGGTTGCCCTGTTCGGCAAAGGCTTCGCGCAGCAGCGGGACGCTGTCGCTGTGCTGGCTCTGGGCCTGGGTCAGGGCGCTATCGGCGTCGAGCACGTGCTGTTGCAGCTGTTGGTGACGTTGTTGCAGCTCAACCTGTTGCGCGGCCTGCTGCTCGATCTGTTGGCGCAGGGGCTCCAGGGCTTGGCGCAGCTCGATCTGGCGCAGGAATTGGTGACGCTGCGGCGCCAGTTGCTCCAGCCGTTGCAGGCGCAGGCGCTGCGGAGCCAGGGTCTGAGCCTCCTGCTCGGCCTGTTGCAACTGCTCGCTGGCGTCCTGCTGTGCCTCCTGCCATTGGCGCAATTCCTTGAGCCAGCTGTGCTGGGCTTCCAGCTGCTTGAGCTGGGCCTGCTGGGTCTTGAGCTGCTGTTGGGCGTCGTTGAACTGCTGATCCAGTTCGGCCCGGGCCTCGGGGTCCAGGGGGACGATGCCGCTGGCCTGGGCCTGGAGCGCCTTGTGGGCCTCGTCGGCTTCTTTGCTCTTGCTGTAGGCCCGGCGCCCCAGCTGGCTGTAGATCGCGGTGTTGGTGAGCTTTTCCAGCAGCTCGCTGCGTTCCTTGTCGTCGGCCTTGAGAAAGGCGCTGAACTCGCTCTGGGCCAGCATCACGGCGCGGGTGAATTGCTCGAAGTTGAGGCCCAGCTTGGATTCGATCAGCTGTTCGTAGTCGCGCTTGCTACTGGCCAGCAATTGATTGCTGTCCAGGTCGGTGAGGCTCTGCCGGCTGGCTTGCAGCTTGCCGTTGGCCTTGTCGCGGGCGCGGTTGGCTTCCCAGCGGGCGCGGTAGCGGCGCCGGTCGATGCCGACAAAGTCCACTTCGGCGAACCCGCTGCCGGTGCCACGGCGCAGTAGGGTGCGTGGGTCGCCGGTGGAGATATCGCTGTCGACCTCGGGAACCTTGTTTTCCTTGGCGATCTTGTTCAGCCGCGGCACCGCGCCGAACAACGCCAGGCACAGGGCGTCCAGCAGGGTGCTTTTGCCGGCACCGGTGGGCCCGGTAATGGCGAACAGGCCGGCGCTGGCCAGGGGCTCGGCGGTGAAATCGATCTCGAACGGGCCGGCCAGGGAGGCCAGGTTCTTCAGGCGGATGGCCAGGATCTTCATGGCTGTTCACCTTCTTGCTGAACGTCCTGCAACAGCAGGGCGAAATCCTTGAGGGTGGCGTCGTCCACTTCATTGGCGTAGGCGTCGCGCCAGGCCCGGCGGAACAGTTCTTCGGGGCTCAGTTGATCCAGTTCGATCAGCTCGGCGCCGCTGTCTTCAGCGTCGCGGCCGCCGTTACCGGCGTATTCGGCGGCAATCCGTACCAGACGCACGGCCTTGCCTTGCAGGGCGCTTTCCACTTGCTGGCGCAGGTCCGGTTGCGGTTCGTCCAGGCGCACCCGCACTTCCAGCCAGGGCTGGCGCTGTTCTTCGGCCAACAGGTCGATGTCCGGCAGCTCGCCGAGCTGGCTCAGGATCTCCCCCAGGGGCGCCGGGCCCAGGCGTTGCAGGTTGACCGCCCGGGGAATCAGCCGCGGTTCGACGCTGACCAGGGTCTGGCCGTCCAGGCGCACATCGAGGATCTGGTGCGGGTAGTCGATTTCGGAAAACGATAGGGGAATCGGCGAGCCGCTGTAGCGGATGCGCTCCTCGCCATTGACCTTCTGCGGCTTGTGCAGGTGCCCCAGGGCCACGTAGCTGACGTCCGCGCCGAACAGGCTGGCGGGCAGCGCCTCGGCATTGCCGATGATCAGGCTGCGCTCGGAATCTTCGGACACCGAGCCACCGGCCATGTGCGCATGGCTCACGGCGATCAGGGCCTGGCCCGGCTGGCGCTTGGCATTGGCCGCGGCGATCAGCCATTCATGGACCTGGGCGATGCCCTTGAGGTAGTCGTCTCCCAGCTGCGGGCCGGTGACTTCCGCCGGACGCAGGAAGGGCAGGGCCAGGCACCAGCCGACAATTGCGCCGCTGGCGTCGGGCAGGGGCAGCAGCAGGCGCTCGGCGTCGAGCTGGCCGTCATCCAGCCACAGCACCCGGCCCAGGGCGTGGGTGCGCAGGCGGCGCATCAAGGGGGCGGGCAGTTCGATACGCGAACCGGAATCGTGGTTGCCGGCGATCATCACGATGGTCAGGGCCGGCTGCTGTTCGTGGGCGCTGACGATGAAGTCGTAGAGGCGTTCCTGGGCTTTGACCGGCGGGTTGACGGTATCGAAGATATCGCCGGCGATCAGCAGCACGTCCGGTTGCTCGTGCTTGAGCTGGCGCAACAGCCACTCCAGAAAGCAGGCATGTTCGAAGTCGCGCTCCTGGCCGTGGAGGTTCTGGCCCAGGTGCCAGTCGGAGGTGTGAAACAGACGCAAGGCAAACTCCGCATGAAAAAGGCTGGCCGCACAGAAGATGACCGCGGCGAAAGGGTCGAGAGTTTACTGGCAAACGCGTGTTTATGCCCGACGCTGCGGCAAATGCAGGCGCGATTGGCCCAGCGGCTTGGCTCCAGGGAGTTGGCTGTAGGAGCGGGCTTGCCAGCGAAAGGGCCCGCCCAGGCGCTGCATGACTTACCGGCCTCGTCGCCGGCAAGCCGGCTCCTACGCCGCAGGGGGCTGCACGGCTGCTGTTATTTGGGGTACAGCGGCGGCAGGCTGGTGGTGTCCGCCACTGGGGTTTGCACTCGCTCGTTGATGGGGATGGCGCGGATCGCTCGCCAGAGTTCCTCACCTTGCCAATATTGGCCGGTCTCGCTGTAGAGGGCGCCGTTGAGGCCATCCAGGGCATCGGACAGGGGGATGAAACGCGCGGCCATGTCGGCCAGGGTTTCCGGTTGCTGGCGCGCCCAGGCGTCCAGGGCCTGGCGGGTGGCCTGGGGGTCGTTGGCCTGGCAGGCGCGCTTGAGGTCGTCCAGCAGCGAGCGTGGGCTGGGGCCGGTCTGGGCCGCCCGCAGCACCGCCGGTTGCGATCGCGCACGCCACCACAGGCCAAAGCCCAGCAGGGTGGTGCAGGCCAGCAGCAGGGTGCTCAGTTGCCACAGCCACAGGTTGCCGCTGTCGACGCTGATCGGCGCGTTGCCCGCCGGGGTGTCCACCACCAGGCTGGGGTTGTTCGCCACTTGCAGGGTTCGCGCCGGCAGGCTGGTCTGTTCCAGGCGATCTTCCAAGGTGTTCCACCAAGTGATCTCCAGGGCCGGCAGTTCGAGGTCGCCGGTGCGGGTCGGCACCAGGGCCTGGCGCTCTTCGCGAATCCCCAGCAGGCCGTGCTCGATGTGCTGGTTGCTCAGTTGCGGCTGGTCCGGGTAGCTGCGCAGGCCATTGATCTCGGCCTGGGGCAGTGGGGGCAGTTGGGCGCTGGACAAGCCCTCGGCACTCAGGGTCAGGCTGCGAGTCAGGGAATCGCCGACCTGCGGGTGATCGGGTTCCGGGCTCCAGCTTTCACTCAGGCTCAGGCTGCGGGCCGGCAGCCAGGGGACATCGGCGGGGTAGGCGGCAGGCTTGGCCAGCACCTGCAGGCTCAGTTCGGCGGAGCTGACGTGGATCAGCTTGCCGGGCTTGGGGGTCTGGGACGCCGGCTCCTGACCGGTGCTCGGGTTGGCCGGGGTGGCGGTGAAGGTCAGCGCCGGGATCAGCAGTTCGCCGCTGCGCTGGGGATAGACGGCGTAGCGCATCTCGATCACGCCATGGCGCACGCCATTGATGAGTTTTTCGTAGGTGCGCGGCTCTCCCAGTTGCTCGATCCGGGCATCGCTCAGTTGCAACGGGCTCAGGCTGCTGTCGTCGAACAGCGGCACGGAATGGTAGATGTGCAGGGTCAGCAGGGCCTGGGCCTGGACATAGACCTTGGGCTGATCGAGTTCGGCGTGGATGAACACCGGTTCCAGGCGGCTGTCCTGATCCTGCACCGGGCTGGCGTTGACTTGCAGGGTCAGGGCCTGGCTCTGCAGGTTGCCCAGTTGCAGCGGGGCGATTTCCAGGGTGCCGGTGTGGCGCGGCAGCAAGGTGACGATCCAGCGGGTGCTGGCGTGGCTGTCGCCAAGGCTGTTGAGCTGGTTGACCTGGCGCGTACCGCGCACTTCGAACTGGCTGTCCAGGGACGTCAGGTCGGGCTTGCCGAACTGGGTGACGTCGGTGGACTCCAGGGTCAGCTCGACAGTCTCGCCGGAGTTCACCTGGTTGCGGTCCAGGCTGGCGAGCAGCCCGGCAGCCTGGGACGCCGAGGTCCAGAGCGCGAGGGCGAGCAGAAGGGCGGTGCAGCGGGTCATCGAAGTTTTCCCTGATCCTGATGTTGTTGCTGTTCGTACCAGAATTTACGCCTCAGCAGTTCTCCCGGGTCGTCCGGGATCTTGCGCAGCCATTGCTCCAGTGCCTGCTGGTGTTCGGCGTCCAGGCTGTCCTGGGCCGGACGCAGGGGCGTGGTGGTGTGCTGGTCGTCCAGCTCACTGCCGGGCACCTCACTGTAGCCGTTGCGCTGCGGGTCGGGCGCTGTGGCCTGGCCCTCGTTGGCCGCAGGCTGCCCGGGGTTGTCCGGGGGTTCGCTGGCGGTGGCCGGCTGGGTGGCCGTCGCGCTGGGTCCGGGGGTGTTGCTGTCGTCGCTGTCGGGGTTTTCCGGCTGCTGCGGCGGTGTTGGCGGGGTGGCTTGCTGCTGTTGCAACAGGCTTTCCACCAGGGCCTTGTTGTGTAGCGCCGGCTGCAGCTCGGGCTGTTGTTCCAGGGCCTGTTCGTAGGCGTCGATGGCGGCTTCCAGCTCACCACTGCGCGCCAGGGCATTGCCGCGATTGTAGTGGGCGCGGGCGTCGTTGCCTTCGGCAAAGCGCTCGGCGGCGGCATTGTAGTTGCCGGCCTCGTACAAGGCCACGCCTTGCCATTGCGGGTCCTGGAAGTGTCGTGCAGCCTCGGCCGGGCGCTGCTGTTGCAGCAGGCGCTGGCCTTGCTGGTCGGGGCGCAGCCACAGGTCGTTGAAGTCGAAGGCGTAGCTGGGTTGCGGCGCGGCCAGTAGCAGCAGCGGCAGGCAGAACAGCCAGCCCCGGCGTCCGGCGCAGGCCGCCAGCAGCAACAGGGGCAGCAACAGCCAATAGCCCTGGTCGGCCCAGGTGTCCAGGCGCAGGGTCTGGCCGTCGCTGCGCACGCCTTGCGGCCCGCCCGTCAGACCCAGGCCCTTGAGGTCGCTGTCGTCCAGGCGCGCCTGACGGTAGCGGCCACCCACTTCGCCAATGAACTGCTTGAGGTCCGGGCTGTCCAGGCGCGATACCAGGATCGCCCCCAGGTCGTCCTTGAGGTAGCTGCCGTCTTCCAGGGCCACCGGGGCACCGTCGCGGCTGCCGAGGCCGAGCATCAGCAATTGCGGTGTTCCGCCGTCAAGCGCCTGGCGGATGCCCTGGCGTTCCTGTTCGCTGAGGGAGGAGGCCATCAGCAACACCCGGCCCTGGCCCAGGGCGCCCTGGTCCAGCAGCTTGAGGGCCTTGAGCAGGGCCAGGTCGGCGCGCTGCCCGGCCTGGGGCATGATCGATGGCTTGAGGGCGTCCAGCAGGTTGCGGCTGGTGGCCAGATCATCGGACAGCGGCACCAGGGTGTGGGCGCTGCCGGCGTAGACGACGATCGCGGTCTGGGCGTCGCTGCGCAATTGCAGCAGGTCCAGCAGTTTGTGCCGGGCCTGTTCCAGGCGGTTGGGCGGCACGTCGCTGGCGAGCATTTGCGGGGTCAGCTCCAGCAGCACCACCAGCGGGTCGGCGGGTTTCTGGCTGGTCTGTTCCACCCGCTGCCAGCTCGGGCCCAGCAGGGCCAGCACCGCCAGCAGCCAGGCCAGGCCCAGGGCCACCCAGGGCAGTTTGCTTTCGCGGCCGTTGCCGCCGCTGAGCAGGGCGGCGTGAAAGGCCGGTGGCAGGATCATCTGCCAGCGTCCGGCGCGCTTCTGCCGGTGCCAGAGCTTCCACAGCAGCAGCGCCAGCAGTGGCAGCACCAGCAACCATCCGGGTCGGAACCAGTGGGGCCAGAGACTGATCATCGACGCCTCCGCAAGCGCAGGCGCTTGAGCCGCTGGCGCCAGTCATGGGCCGGCAGCAGGAAGTTCGACTCGCTGAAGAAGCGCTGCAGCGGGTTGTGCGGCCAGCGCTCGCGCAGCACCAGCAGCACGCTGAGCAGCAGCGCCGTGGCCAGGGGCCAGTGGTACAGGGCCTGGGCCGGGCGGGCCTGGGTCGGCTGCTGGGCCACCGGCTCCAGTTGGTCGAGGGTGTCCTTGATGGCTTGCAGCTCCTGACCGTCACGGGCACGGAAGTAGCGCCCGCCGGTGACTTCGGCCAGTTCCTTGAGGGCCGGCTCGTCCAGGTCCAGGCTCGGGTTGAGCCCCAGCAGGCCGAGGGTCGCGCCCTGGTCCGGGTCGGCCCCGATGCCGATGGGATAGATTCTCACCCCTTCCTCGGCGGCCAGGCGTGCAGCGGTAATGGGCGGGATTTCGCCGCCGTTATTGGCGCCGTCGGTGACCAGGATCAGCACCCGGCTCTGCGCCGGGCGCTGGCGCAGACGTTTGAGGGCCAGGCCGATAGCGTCGCCAATGGCGGTGTTCTTGCCGGCGATGCCGATCTTCGCTTCATCCAGCCAGATCCGCACCGTGCGCCGGTCGAAGGTCAGGGGCGCCTGCAGATAGGCCTTGCTGCCGAACAGGATCAGGCCGACCCGGTCGCCCTCGCGGTGTTCGAGAAAGTCCCCCAGCAGGTGCTTGACCAGGCTCAGGCGGCTGACGTCTTCGTCCTGCCATTGCATGTCGGGAAAGTCCATGGAACCGGAGACGTCCACCGCCACCAGCAGATCGCGGCCGCTGGCGGCCACCGGCAGCGGTTCCCCCAGCCATTGCGGGCGTGCCGCGGCCAACAGCAGCAGGACCCAGAGCAGGATGAAGCGGGCCTGCTGGCGCCAGGCCGGCAGGTGGGCCCGGGCCCGGCGCTTGGACAGGCCTTCCAGGTCACTGAGGAAACTCACTTTCAGCGCCGGCTCGCCGCTGTCGGCCACCGGCAGCACCAGGCGCAGCAGCCAGGGCAGCGGCAGCAGGGCGAAGATCCACGGCCAGGCGAACTCAAACATGCTTGCGAATCCAGGTGTCCACCGCCTGGGTCAGGCCGGCGATGGCTTTGTCGTCGAGCTTGCACTCGGGTTTGTAGGCGCCTTCCACCAGCACCATCCAGCGGGTCAGACCGGCGGCCGGACAGCGGTTGTCGAGAAACGCCAGCCACTTGCGGCCATTGAGGGTGTGGCTCTGGCTGTAGGGATAGTGGTTGCGGCACAGACGCTTGAGCAGGGCGTTGAGGGCCTGCAGCCAGGCGCCGGCCGGGGCGCCATCATAGGGCTTGGGCAGCAGCGCCAGTTCCGCCAGGGCGGCCAGGCGCACCGGGTCCAGGGGCTGTTCGCTGCGCGCGCGCGCAGCTTTGCGTGGCCACAGATGACGCCAACGCCAGGCCGCGAAGCCGAGCACCGGCAGTAGCAACGCCAGCAGCCACCAGCCTGGTGCTGGCGGCCACAGGCCGATTGCGGGCGGCGGCAGCAGCGGTTGCAGTTGTTCCAGGCTGCTCATCGGCCGGCTCCCGGGCGCTGCGGATTGAGGTACTCGCGCAACTGCTCGACCATTTCGCTCTGGGTGCTCAGGGGCATCAGCAGCACCCGCAGTTTTTGCGCCAGGCGTTCCCAGCGGGCGATGCGCGCTTCACTCTGGGCCCGGTAGGCCTGGCGCAGTTCGTAGTTCAGGGTGTCCAGTTCCAACTGCGCGCCGCGCTCGGCAAAGCGCAACAGCCCGGCGGCGGGCAGGGCATGGTCCAGGGGGTCGGACAGCGGCATCAGCAGCAGGTCGCAGTGCCGCGACAGCAGGCTCAGCTGTTGCTCGGCGGCGTCGCTCAAGGCGCGCTCGTCGCAGATCACGATCACCAGGCTGCCGGGGCGCAGCACTTCACGGCCGCGCAGCAGCGCGGTGCCCAGGGCATCACGCTGGGGCTGGGCTTCGCTGTGCAGCGACTGGTTGACCCGCACCAGGCGGTTGAGCAATTGCAACAGGCTTTGCTTGCTGCGTCGCGGTTTGATCTCGTAGTGCTCGTCGTCGCCGTAGACCAGGCCGCCGACCCGGTCGTTATGACCCAGGGCGGCCCAGCCGATCAGGCTCGCGGCCTGGGCGGCGAGCACCGACTTGAACATCAGCCCGGAGCCGAAGAACAGCTGGCGGCTTTGCTCGACCATGATGAAGATCGGCCGCTCGCGCTCCTCGTGGAACAGCTTGGTGTGGGGTTCCTGGGTACGGGCGGTGACCCGCCAGTCGATGGTGCGCACGTCGTCTCCGGCCTGATAGACCCGCACCTGATCGAAGTCCACACCGCGTCCGCGCAGCTTGGAGTGATGCAAGCCGATCAGCGGGCTGCGCTGGCTGGGGGTGGAGAACAGCTGCACCTCGCGCACGCGGTGGCGCATCTCGATCAGCTCGCCGAGGGTGATGCGAATGCCGGGTTCGGCGATGGCTTGAGTCATGGAGATCAGGCGACGGCAACGACGTCGAGGATGCGCTGTACCACACGGTCCTGGTCGATGCCTGCCGCTTCAGCCTCGAAGGACAGAATGATGCGGTGGCGCAGCACGTCGAACAGCACCGCCTGGATGTCTTCCGGGCTGACGAAATCGCGCCCGGCGAGCCAGGCGTGGGCCCGGGCGCAGCGGTCCAGGGCAATGGAGCCGCGGGGGCTGGCACCGTAGGCGATCCACTCGGCCATTTCCGGGTCGAACTTGGCCGGGGTGCGGGTGGCCATCACCAGTTGCACCAGGTATTCCTCCACCGCGTCGGCCATGTACAGGCCGAGGATTTCCTTGCGCGCGGCGAAGATCGCCTGCTGGCTGACCCGACGCTCGGGCTTGGTTTCGCCATTCAAGGCTTCGCCGCGGGCCTGCTGGAGAATGCGGCGTTCCACGGCGGCGTCCGGGAAGCCGATCTTGACGTGCATCAGGAAACGGTCGAGCTGGGCTTCGGGCAGGGGATAGGTGCCTTCCTGCTCGATGGGGTTCTGGGTCGCCATCACCAGGAACAGGGGCGACAGTTCATAGGTGCTGCGCCCGACACTGACCTGACGCTCGGCCATGGCCTCCAGCAGCGCCGACTGGACCTTGGCCGGGGCACGGTTGATTTCGTCGGCCAGCACCAGGTTGTGGAAGATCGGGCCTTGCTGGAACACGAAGCTGCCGGTTTCCGGGCGATAGATCTCGGTGCCGGTGATGTCGGCGGGCAGCAGGTCGGGGGTGAACTGAATCCGATGGAATTGCGCTTCAATGCCTTCGGCCAACTCTTTGATGGCCTTGGTCTTGGCCAGTCCTGGAGCGCCTTCGACCAGCATGTGGCCGTCGGCGAGCAGGGCGATGAGCAAGCGCTCGATGAGTTTTTCCTGGCCGAGAATCTGCGTTGAAAGAAAGGTTCGCAGCGCCAATAGCGCTTCACGATGTTCCATCGGTGACTGTTCCTGGAGAGGGTGCGCCCCGGGCGTTGAACTAACGTCGGGGCTGGGGGCGATACTTTAATCCATAGCGGGGGTCGGCGACTAACGGGGAAAACCTGATTTAGCCAATTAGTCGAAAAAAAAACACCGCCACCCACCGATTCCCGCAGGCGGTTCCTGTAGCCGCTGCCGCAGGCTGCGAACGGTTTGGGCGGCATACCGACGCAGGAGACGCGGGGATCTGGAGGGCCACCGAGGTTTGGCGGGAGGCCGTCAGGCAAGGTCCTGCGGACCTTTTCGCAGCCTCGCCACAGGCTCGGCAGCGGCTACAGGCGTTGCCAGGATGTGCGGCTGTTGTAGCCGCTGCCGCAGGCTGCGCACGGCTCCGCAGGAGACGCGGGGATCTGGAGCGCCACCGAGGTTTGGCGGGAGGCCGTCAGGCAAGGTCCTGCGGACCTTTTCGCAGCCTCGCCACAGGCTCGGCAGCGGCTACAGGCATTGCCAGGATGTGCGGCTGTTGTAGCCGCTGCCGCAGGCTGCGAACGGCTCCGCAGGAGACGCGGGGATCTGGAGCGCCGCCGAGGTTTGGCGGGAGGCCGTCAGGCAAGGTCCTGCGGACCTTTTCGCAGCCTCGCCACAGGCTCGGCAGCGGCTACAGGCATTGCCAGGATGTGCGGCTGTTGTAGCCGCTGCCGCAGGCTGCGCACGGCTCCGCAGGAGACGCGGGGATCTGGAGGGCCGCCGAGGTTTGGCGGGAGGCCGTCAGGCAAGGTCCTGCGGACCTTTTCGCAGCCTCGCCACAGGCTCGGCAGCGGCTACAGGCGTTGCCAGGGCTGTTGTAGCCGCTGCCGCAGGCTGCGCACGGCTCCGTAGGAGACGCGGGGATCTTGAGGGCGCCGCAGGTTCAACGGCGGGTCAGGGCAGTTGGCTGATGTAGGTGCCGGTGCCCTTGAGGATGTTCTGCAGGGTCAGTTCCACTTCGGCCAGGTCCGAGGCGGCGGTGCTGTGGCGGATTTCCAGGTGGTCGGAACCGTTCAGGGCGTCGGCGTCGGCCGCAGCGATTTCGATCAGCAGGGTGGTCGGGCTCAGGGTGACCTTGACGCCATCGAGGGTCGAGGGCTCGCCGTCGAGGGTGATTTCCAGCTCGTCCTCATCCGGGTAGCGGCTCATCAGGAACATCTCGCCCTGGCTGCTGTGGCAGCAGAGCATGGCCATGTTGTCTTCTTCGTCGTCGCAAGGGTTGGCGATCAGGTGGGCAGTGGTCATGAGCATGGGGGCATTCCTGGGGCGGGGCCGGCAGCGGCCGGACAGGGCACAAAGAAACAATTCTGCCAGCCCGAGGGAATTTCTGCTGGCTTGTCTGTCAGAGAACAGGTCGTGAACAGTCATCACCTGCAGCGTCACTTCTGGTACGCAAGTACCGTGAAACCGGGGAAAAACCCTGGTTTTTCTCCGTCGCCTGCTAGTGTTGTTCAGGGCACCGTCCGCCAGTTGCGTGCCGTTGACCGAATATGTCGCAGCATCGCAAGCAGCTGTCGCGTTCCACTCGTTAAGCTGCGCAGCGGACAATTTGTTCTCAAGTGCAATTGGGGGGGCGTCCGAAGGGTGATGGTCACCTGTAAAGGCATTGCGCGCTCTGCAAGCGCCAGTCGTTTTTGCAGATGCCCATCCCGGGAAGGTGAATGTGACCTGCGCGTCTCGTCCAGCTTCACCCACCTGGCATCCTGCAACCTCTGCCCGAGACCAGGAGCAGGATGCACCACCGCCCCGCAAGGGGTTTGCACGCGACGCTACCATCAATAACAAGCCCAAGCGGAGTACCACAGATGGCGTTCTTCACCGCAGCCAGCAAGGCCGACTTTCAGCACCAACTGCAAGCGGCACTGGCCCAGCACATCAGTGAACAGGCACTGCCACAAGTGGCGCTGTTCGCTGAACAATTCTTCGGCATCATTTCCCTGGACGAACTCACCCAGCGTCGCATGTCCGACCTGGCGGGCTGCACCCTTTCTGCCTGGCGCCTGCTTGAGCGCTTCGATCACGCGCAACCGCAAGTGCGCGTCTACAACCCCGATTACGAACGTCACGGCTGGCAGTCGACCCACACCGCGGTGGAAGTCCTGCACCACGACCTGCCGTTTTTGGTGGACTCGGTCCGTACCGAACTCAACCGTCGCGGCTACAGCATCCACACCCTGCAGACCACCGTGCTCAGCGTGCGCCGTGGCAGCAAGGGCGAGCTGCAAGAAATCCTGCCCAAGGGCACCCAAGGCGAAGGCGTGCAGCAAGAGTCGCTGATGTACCTGGAGATCGACCGCTGCGCCAATGCCGCCGAACTCAGCGTGCTGGGCAAGGAACTGGAGCAGGTGCTGGGTGAAGTGCGGGTCGCCGTGGCCGACTTCGAGCCGATGAAGGCCAAGGTCCAGGAACTGATCGAAAGCATCGACAACAGTCAGTTCGCCATCGCTGCCGATGAAAAGACCGAGATCAAGAGCTTCCTGGAATGGCTGGTGGGCAACCACTTCACCTTCCTCGGCTATGAAGAATTCGTGGTCGGCACCGATCAGGACGGCGGGCATATCGACTATGACCCCAGCTCCTTCCTCGGCCTGGCCAAGCTGCTGCGCGCCGGCCTGACCAGCGATGACCTGCGCATCGAAGACTACGCCGTCAACTACCTGCGCGAACCGACGCCGCTGTCGTTCGCCAAGGCCGCGCACCCCAGCCGCGTGCACCGTCCGGCCTACCCGGACTTCGTCTCGATCCGTCAGATCGATGCCGACGGCAAGGTGATCAAGGAATGCCGCTTCATGGGCCTCTACACCTCCTCGGTGTACGGCGAAAGCGTGCGAGTGATTCCCTACATCCGCCGCAAGGTGGAAGTCATCGAGCAGCGCTCGGGCTTCCAGGCCAAGGCGCACCTGGGCAAGGAACTGGCCCAGGTCCTGGAAGTGCTGCCACGGGACGATCTGTTCCAGACCCCGGTGGACGAGCTGTTCAGCACCGTGATGTCCATCGTGCAGATCCAGGAGCGCAACAAGATCCGCGTGTTCCTGCGCAAGGACCCGTACGGTCGCTTCTGCTACTGCCTGGCCTATGTGCCGCGCGACATCTATTCCACCGAAGTGCGGCAGAAGATCCAGCAAGTGCTGATGGATCGCCTGCAAGCCACTGACTGCGAGTTCTGGACCTTCTTCTCCGAGTCGGTGCTGGCCCGCGTGCAGCTGATCCTGCGGGTGGACCCGAAACAACGCATCGACATCGACCCGCTGCTGCTGGAAAAAGAAGTGGTGCAGGCCTGCCGCAGCTGGCAGGACGACTACGCCAGCCTGGTGGTGGAAAGCTTCGGCGAAGCCCACGGCACCAACGTGCTGGCGGACTTCCCCAAAGGCTTCCCGGCCGGCTACCGCGAGCGTTTCGCCGCCCACTCGGCGGTGGTGGACATGCAGCACCTGCTGAGCCTCACCGAAGCCAACCCGTTGGTGATGAGCTTCTACCAGCCCCTGGGCCAGGTCTCCGGCCAGCGCGAGCTGCATTGCAAGCTGTACCACGCCGACACCCCGCTGGCGCTGTCCGACGTGCTGCCGATCCTGGAAAACCTCGGCCTGCGCGTGCTGGGTGAGTTCCCGTACCGCCTGCGCCACAACAATGGCCGCGAGTACTGGATCCACGACTTCGCCTTCACCGCCGCCGAAGGCCTGGACCTGGACATCCAGCAGCTCAACGACACGCTGCAGGACGCCTTCGTCCACATCGTCCGTGGCGATGCCGAGAACGACGCCTTCAACCGCCTGGTGCTGACTGCCGGCCTGCCATGGCGCGACGTGGCGCTGCTGCGTGCCTACGCCCGCTACCTGAAGCAGATCCGTCTGGGCTTCGACCTGGGCTACATCGCCAGCACCCTGAACAACCATACCGACATCGCCCGCGAGTTGACCCGGTTGTTCAAGACCCGTTTCTACCTGGCGCGCAAGCTCACCAGTGAAGACCTGGAAGACAAGCAGCAGCGTCTGGAACAAGCGATCCTCACCGCCCTGGACGACGTTCAGGTGCTCAACGAAGACCGCATCCTGCGACGCTACCTGGACCTGATCAAGGCCACCCTGCGGACCAACTTCTACCAGACCGACGCCAACGGCCAGAACAAGTCCTACTTCAGCTTCAAGTTCAACCCGCACCTGATCCCCGAGCTGCCCAAGCCGGTGCCCAAGTTCGAAATCTTCGTCTACTCGCCACGGGTTGAAGGCGTGCACCTGCGCTTTGGCAACGTGGCGCGCGGCGGCCTGCGCTGGTCCGACCGTGAAGAAGACTTCCGTACCGAAGTCCTGGGCCTGGTAAAAGCCCAGCAAGTGAAGAACTCGGTGATCGTGCCGGTGGGCGCCAAGGGCGGCTTCCTGCCCCGTCGCCTGCCATTGGGCGGCAGCCGGGACGAGATCGCGGCCGAGGGCATCGCCTGCTACCGCATCTTCATTTCCGGCTTGCTGGACATCACCGACAACCTGAAAGACGGCGCCCTGGTACCACCGGCCAACGTGGTGCGGCATGACGACGATGACCCGTACCTGGTGGTGGCGGCGGACAAGGGCACTGCGACCTTCTCCGACATCGCCAACGGCATTGCCATCGACTACGGCTTCTGGCTGGGCGACGCCTTCGCCTCCGGCGGTTCCGCCGGTTACGACCACAAGAAGATGGGCATCACCGCCAAGGGCGCGTGGGTCGGCGTGCAGCGCCACTTCCGCGAGCGCGGGATCAATGTCCAGGAAGACAGCATCACCGTGGTCGGCATCGGCGACATGGCCGGCGACGTGTTCGGCAACGGCCTGTTGATGTCCGACAAGCTGCAACTGGTGGCGGCGTTCAACCACCTGCACATCTTCATCGACCCGAACCCGGACCCGGCCACCAGCTTCGTCGAGCGCAAGCGCATGTTCGAGCTGCCGCGTTCGGCCTGGACCGACTACGACACCAGCATCATGTCCGAAGGCGGCGGCATCTTCTCGCGCAGCGCGAAGAGCATCGCCATCTCGCCGCAGATGAAAGAGCGCTTCGACATCCAGGCCGACAAGCTGACCCCGACCGAGCTGCTCAACGCCTTGCTCAAGGCGCCGGTGGACCTGTTGTGGAACGGCGGGATCGGCACCTACGTCAAGGCCAGCAGCGAAAGCCACGCTGACGTCGGCGACAAGGCCAACGACGCCCTGCGCGTCAACGGCAACGAGCTGCGCTGCAAAGTGGTGGGCGAGGGCGGCAACCTGGGCATGACCCAGCTGGGTCGTGTGGAATTCGGCCTCAATGGCGGCGGTTCCAACACCGACTTCATTGACAACGCCGGTGGCGTGGACTGCTCCGACCACGAAGTGAACATCAAGATCCTGCTCAACGAAGTGGTGCAGGCCGGTGACATGACTGACAAGCAGCGCAACCAGCTGCTGGCCAGCATGACCGACGAAGTCGGCGGCCTGGTGTTGGGCAACAACTACAAGCAGACCCAGGCCCTGTCCCTGGCCGCGCGCCGTGCCTACGAGCGTGCTGCCGAGTACAAGCGCCTGATGAGCGACCTGGAAGGCCGTGGCAAGCTGGATCGCGCCATCGAGTACCTGCCGACCGAGGAGCAGCTCACCGAGCGCGCCGCGACCGGCAAGGGCCTGACCCGTCCGGAGCTGTCGGTGCTGATTTCCTACAGCAAGATCGACCTCAAGGAAGCCTTGCTCAAGTCCCTGGTGCCGGATGACGACTACCTGACCCGTGACATGGAGACCGCGTTCCCGCCGAGCCTGGTGGCCAAGTTCTCCGAAGCCATGCGTCGCCATCGTCTGAAGCGCGAGATCGTCAGCACCCAGATCGCCAACGACCTGGTCAACCACATGGGCATCACCTTCGTGCAGCGCCTGAAGGAGTCCACCGGCATGAGCCCGGCGAACGTTGCCGGTGCCTATGTGATCGTGCGGGACATCTTCCACCTGCCGCACTGGTTCCGTCAGATCGAAGCCCTGGATCACCAGGTCTCGGCCCAGGTGCAACTGGAGCTGATGGACGAGCTGATGCGTCTGGGCCGTCGGGCGACCCGCTGGTTCCTGCGCAGCCGTCGCAACGAGCAGGATGCCGCGCGCGATGTCGCCCACTTCGGTCCGCACCTGGCGGCCCTGGGCCTCAAGCTCGACGAACTGCTGGAAGGCCCGACCCGCGAAGGCTGGCAGAACCGTTACCAGGCCTATGTCGAAGCCGGCGTACCGGAGTTGCTGGCGCGCATGGTTGCAGGCACCACTCACCTGTACACCCTGCTGCCGATCATCGAAGCCGCCGACGTGACTGGTCAGAGCGCGGCCGATGTGGCCAAGGCCTACTTCGCCGTGGGCAGCGCCCTGGACTTGCCGTGGTACCTGCAGCAGATCAGCGATCTGCCGGTGGGCAACAACTGGCAGGCCCAGGCCCGTGAAGCCTTCCGCGACGATGTGGACTGGCAGCAACGGGCGATCACCATCAAGGTGCTGCAGATGGCCGATGCGCCGGACGACATGGAAGCCCGCGTGGCCCTGTGGCTGGAGCAGAACGCGAGCATGGCTGATCGCTGGCGCGCCATGATGGTGGAAATCCGTGCCGCCAGCGGCACCGACTACGCCATGTATGCCGTGGCCAACCGGGAACTGCTGGACCTGGCCATGAGCGGTCAGTCGGTGCTGTAACGGCCTGACCCCGCCCTGAACAAAAAAAGCCCCGTATCGCAAGATACGGGGCTTTTTTATTGCCTGGCGTCGGTGCCGGCAGGCGGTTGTCGGGTAAGGCTTAGCGGGTCTTGGCCGAGGCGTCCTGCTCGACCACCATGTCCAGCACGTAGACCGTGGACGGGGCGTCGGCAGGCGGGTTCTTCCATTCGTATTGCTTGACCCGCAGCACGTTGCGCACGCCGTCCTGGTGCTCGTAACCCTCGATGGACTGGTACAGCGGATGCCAGGCGTCCTGGGTTGGCAGTTGCAGGCCGGCGGCATCGTAGCGGCGCTCACGCACTTGCAGGCACTGGAAGTCGGGGATCAGCGGGTGGCTGCATTTGACGGTCTGGGCCGCCACTTCCAGGAAGCGCGTCTGGCCCTGGCTGCCGTAGCGGGTTTCGGGGGTGGGCTGGCCTACGAACTTGAGCTGGGTGCCGTCCTGGGTGGTCAGTTGCAGGGTCGGAGTCGATTCGTCGCCGCCGAAGGTGGTGCGCAGGTCGCCCTTGAACAGGCGGCCGACTTCGGCATCCAGGGTCATCAGGCTGGGGTCGCAGGCCATCATGGTCGAGGCCAGGGGCTGGACCTTGAGCACGCCGTTTTCAGACTGGAAACCGCCGAACTGGCGGTTGCAGCCGCCGCTGATGTTGAGGTTCTGCCCGGTGAAGGTCAGGCGCAGCTGGCGCTCGATGCCCTTGTCCAGGGCGGCAACGGGTTTGCCCGCCGCGTCGCTGGCCGAGACCAGTTGCCAGTAGTAGGCGGCCAGTGCTGGTTGGGCGCTGACGGAGGCAGTGCTGGCGGGCATGGAAGAGGATCCTTCAGGGGGAGTGGACGCCGGGGTGCAGGCCTGGAGCAGGGCGGCACAGACGGATACGAGGAGGATGTTTTGCTTCATGGTTCGCTCTTTCAGCCTTGATGGAGTATGGCCTGGCGCATGGGCGGCAGGCCCAGGCCGGTAACCTGTGGCAGTGATGCGCGGCGCCCGCCACCTGGGCCGGGCGCCGCCGGACGACCGCTGCCGTTACCGATTGCGATGTGACAGCACTGTGCCAGTTCGGTTTCATGGTCGCTGGCCAGCGGGAGTGTTACCAAATCTTGCGCGCGCGTTGCAAGCAGCGCCCCGGATTGCCCGCCGCCCAGTGTCCCGGGCTTACCAGAACCAGTAAGGCAGGAATTTGGGCGTTGGTTCATTGGCCAGTTCCAGGTGATAGGTGATGGCGTTGAAGAAGAACCCATCGAGCAGGAGAAACGCCGCCACGCCGAACGCCAGGACGATCACCTCGTGATGCCGGTGCTCGGCGTATTGCCGGCCGATCCAGTAGCGCACGCCGCTGAGCAGGACAAAGCTTGCGAACACACCGGCGAAGTTGGGCTGCAAGGGCTGGGCGGCAAACGCGTTGTAGCCCAGTACCAGCAGCGCCAGGACCGCGCCGCAGGCGGGCAGGTTCAGGCACAGGCGCAGCAGGCGTTTGCGGGTGGCGCTGAACAGGCCGTTGGGGTCGACGAATATATAGGCCGCCAGCAGGGAAATGGCCGGGGTGATGGACACGATGTAACGCGCCTTCTTCGAGTTGGGAATGCTGAAGAACAGGATCAGCACCAAGAACCAGGCGCCCAGGTACAGCAGCAGGCGCGGTGCCGACGGCGGCGGCGCGCTGAACCCCGGCCTGGCGCTTCTGACCATGACGCACAGGGCGTAGAACGCGGTGAAGCTGTAGGTGATCAGCCCGACGCTGAAGTAGAAGTAATAGCGTGGCGAGTGATTGCTGGCGATCCGGCCCAGGCCCTGCATCTCCAGCACTTGCTGCATGAAGGCGTCACCGCCCTGCACCTGGGCGGCCCAGGCCAGCAGGGCGACCCCGGCGGCGAACAGCAGGCCGCTCAGCAGCGAGAACCCGACCAGGGTCCGCCACTGCCGGCTCAGCAGGTAATAGGTGCCGACCACCAGTGCCGGGCCGATCATGCCGATCGGCCCGCGCAGGGCAAAGCCCAGGATCAGCCCAAGCAATACCAGCGCCAGGCGTGCGCGCTGTTGCTTGAGATCGGCGGTGTAGGCCAGGTAGAAGCAGCCCGCGGTGATCAGGGCGGGGTAGATGTCCAGGGCCAGGGAGTTGACGCTGTCCAGGAACGCCCAGGTGAACAGCGCAAAGAGCACGCCGCAGACGCCCCATTTCTGCTCATGCAGGGCCCCCAGCTTGTAGATGAACACCAGCATCAGCGACGCGGCAATGCACAGGGGCAGGCCCATCGACAGCACGGACAGCTGGCCGAAGGGCAGCGACGCCAGGTAGACCAGCACCGTGTTGACAACGGTGTAGTCGGGATACGGCTGCAGATCCTCGGCGATGGGGAACAGCGTCATGCCGTGCTGCAGCATGTAGTCGGCGAAGTCGACGAAGCGCGTGGTGTAGTTGAGGACGGCCGGTTTGTATTGCAGGCCCATGAGCAGCACCAGGGCCACCAGGAAAATACTCAGGCCGGGTCGTTGCCAGATTTGTTTTTGAACGCTTTCCATGTTCACAACACACAAAAAAGCCGACGGTATGGTGGCCAGCACTCGAACGCGTGCACGAATGGCGGCGTGGCAGGTTGCTGGCACCGGTGTTTGGGTGCAGCAATCTAGCGCGGCCGAGGTTAACGGCCGGTATAGGGGCGCAATCCCGATAGTGGCCGCTTGAGGGCGGAGGAACTGGCCCTCAGGGCCGTTGCGGCTTGACCGAGGTGCCGAAGGTATTCCCCATGCGCACGCTGGTGGCGGCCGGTGTCGAGAGCCCGACCTGGTTCGGCGGGCGCTTGTGCACCGGGTCCTCCATGGCCTGTTGATTGGCCTGGGCCGCCTTGACGGCGTCCGGGTCGTTGCCCATCTGTTTGCTCAGGCAGTTGTAGTCGGGGGCCTTGTAGCCGCCGACGCTGACTTCCACACAACCCTCGCGGGCCTCCTCGGCCTGCAGCGTCCAGGGCAGGGCGCACAGCAACAAGGTGGCGGCGTATTGGCTTGAACGATTCATCCTGGCCTCCTGGCAGACCCGGGAAAGCGGGCCTCGATGCCGGCCGAGTGTAGTGCAAACCGATGACTGAAAAAGTGATGGTTTTTTTGCCGTGGCCGTAACACCAGATTCATAAACTGGCCTCAGGATGACGCTTTTAGGGATTGGACTGCAGTGCAGCGACGCAGCGCGCAGGTCGGGCGATGGACTTCATTGCACGGGGGCTTGGCGACCTGTGTGCTGGGGTTCGTGCTGCTGGCGTTGATGCCGCAGGGCTGGGGCCAGCCCGCTGTCGAGGGACCGCCCCGGGTGGATTCCCAGGCCTTGCTGACGCTGGAGATTCCGGCGCAGAACCTGGTGGATGCCCTGGAGCTGTTCAGTCGCGCCACAGGAATGGCGGTGCTGGTGGATCGGGAGTTGACCCGGGGGCGGCGGTCGGTGGGGATCAAGGGCCGCTACAGCGCTCAGGAGGGCTTGAGTCGCCTGCTGGCGGGCAGTGGCCTGATGGCCCGTTATGCCCGCAGCGATGCCTTCACCCTGCAGGTGCCGCAGGCCACGCCGGCCACGCCGCTACCGGGTGCGGGAAGCAGCCGGGCGGCGCGGCTCAACAGCAGTTATGCCAGTGCCGTGCAACAGGCGGTGGAGCACAGTCTGTGTGGTTCGGCGCTGACCCGTCCGGGCCGCTTTCGCGCCTTGCTGCAACTGTGGATCGGCGCCGATGGCCGGGTGCAGCACAGCCGCCTGGTGAGCTCCACCGGCGATCTGCAGCGCGATGAAGCCTTGGTGCAGCGCCTGGCCGACACCCGGGTTCAGCGCCAGGCGCCCAGCTCGCTGCGCCAGCCGCTGACCTTACTCTTGATACCGGACACAACAGGGAAACGCATGGACTGCAGGGAATGGGAAGGAGCTTCCGGGGTATGAAAAATACCGCACAGAGTGCGATGGTCAGGCTGTTCCTGACGTCCTACGAGGACTTTCGGGTGCGCTTGCGCAGGCGCCTGGGCTCCGAGGACCTGGCCAACGACGTCCTGCATGAAACCTACCTGCGGGTCGACCGCATGGAAGAGCCGCCCAACCTGCTGCAACCCAATGCCTACCTCTATCGCATGGCCCTGAACATTGCCGCCGACCGCCGCCAGTCCGACGCCCGGCTGCTGACCGGCGACGAGGTCGAGGAACTGCTGCACATCGCCGATGACACCCTGGACCCGTCGCGGGTGGTGGGCGGCCAGAAAGAAATCCAGACCCTGCTCAAAGCCCTCTACGAACTGCCGGCGCGGCGGCGCAAGATCTTTATCGCCGCGCGCCTGGAAGAGGCGCCGCACCTGGAAATTTCCCAGCGTTTCGGCATTTCCACACGGATGGTGGAGAAAGAAATCAAGGCTGCCCTGGGCCATTGCGCCTTGCGCCTTGAAAGAAAAGTCATTCAGCGGTTCGGTCCCGGGGCCGGAAAACTGTCCTAGACAAAGAGTCCCTGATCAATCCGTGAGTACCTGCGCGCTTGAACATTTTTAGCATCTGCACCCCCCAGGCCTCGGCGGACCCGCAACTGCTGAGGGAAGCCCAGGACTGGCTGGTCCTCCTGACTTCGGGTCGGGCCACCGTGGCCGACGCCCGGGCGCTGCGCCAATGGTGCGCACAAAGCCCGCAGCACGCGGCCGCCTTCGAGCACACCAAGGCCCTGTGGCACTGCCTGCAACCGGTAGCCCAGCAGCTGGAGCAACAGTCCCGGCCCCGGCACTTGGGGCGTCGGGCGTTTCTGGGTGGCGCGATTGCGGCGTCGGCGGCGCTGTTCATGGTGCGGTTCACTGTCCCGGGCGGCTTTGCCGGGCTGACCGCGGATTTCGCCACCGACGTCGGTGAGCAGCGGCGGGTGGACCTGGCCGAGGGCATGCGCCTGGAGCTCAATACCCAGACCCGCATCAGCCGCCGCGATCCAGGCGCGGGCGAGCAGGGCATTGAACTGCTGGAGGGCGAGGTGGAAGTCTTCAGCCACAGCACCCAGGCGCTCAAGGTCCAGGCCGGAGATGGCTGGCTGAGTGCGCGCCAGGCGCGCTTCAATTTGCGCAACACCGATCATCAGGTGTGCGTGACCTGCATCGAAGGCAGCCTGCAAGTGGCAGTGGCGGGGCGCAGCATTCGCCTGGACAGTGGCCGACAACTGACCTACGACGCCAGGGCGGTGGGCGAGCCGATCGCCGTGGACCCCCGCAGCGTGATCGCCTGGCGCGAGCAGGTGCTGGTGTTCGACAACGCCAGCCTCAACACCGTGATCAGCGAGATCAACCGCTATCGTCCGGGGATGCTGGTGCTGCTCAATGCCGAGTTGGGCCAGCGCAAGGTCCAGGCGCGCTTCAACCTCAACCAGTTGGCGGGCGTGGCCTTGCTGATTCGCGACGCCTATGGCGCCAAATGCACCGAGCTGCCCGGTGGCGTGGTACTGCTCAGCTGACCCCCCGCGAGATCCCTGCGTCTCCTGCGTCGGAATGCCGCCCAAGCCGTTCGCAGCCTACGGCAGCGGCTACACAAACTCCGGATCGACATTGGCCCTGTAGCCGCTGCCGAGCCTCTGGCGAGGCTGCGAAAAGGCCCGCAGGGCCTTGCCTGGCGATCGTCCGTCGATCTTGGGCGGACTCAAGATCCCCGCGTCTCCTGCGTCGGAATGCCGCCCAAGCCGTTCGCAGCCTGCGGCAGCGGCTACACAAACCTGATTCGGCACTGGCCTGTAGCCGCTGCCGAGCCTCTGGCGAGGCTGCGAAAAGGCCCGCAGGGCCTTGCCTGGCGATCTCGCGTAGAACCCTCAGCGCTTCGAACCCGCAGCGTGTTAGAGCAAGGGCCCTAGCACTTGCCGGTAGCGCTCTTCGCCCTGGGGTGTTTGCCGCACCAGGCGGATCTCCAGGCCCGGGGGATTGTCCTGGCGATTGCCACTGAGTTGACGCCAGCCTTTGTCAGGGTTCCAGACCCGTACCTGCAAGTCGCTGACCCGGCCGAGCACGGCCACTCCGTTCTTGGGCGCCGGCAAGGGATAGCGGTCCCGAACCTCGGCCTCGGCGCGGTACAGGGTGTCGCCCTTGAGCCACCAGCGCACGCGTTGCAAGCCAACCCCCGGGGCGGGGGCGCTGCGGATCACTTCCAGGCGAAAGCCCTTGCTGTCGGAACTGCGCACGCTCAGCGGGGCAGGGCTGTCGGGTTCGGCTTCGTCGGTCTCGCCCAGGTTCGGTTCGCGCAACTGGGAAGCGGCCCGCAAGGCCACGTCGCGCTCCAGCTGATTGAGGCTGCGCAGCAGTTCCTCGGTCTGTTCGGTACTGGCCCGCAGATGGCTGTCGGCCCGGGTGACGCTGTCCAGGCCGCGCCAGGCAATCAGGCTGACCAGCGCCATGAGCATGATCGCCACCATCACCTCGATCAGGGTAAAGCCGCGTTGTGTCGTCATGGCTGGCTCACCACCCGCAACTGGCCGCTGGCGCTGCGTTCTACCCGCAAGCTGTTCTGGCCGTCGGACAGCACCACCTGCAGTGGCGGGTTGATCCATTCGGCGTTCAGTACCAGGCGCTGCCTGGGCTCGATATGCACCTGCAGCGTCGGGCTTTGCCACTGCCGTGGCCGCAGTTGCCGGTCGTGGCGAAAGTCGTCGATGCCGCTGCCCTCGTCCTCGCGGCGGCTGAAGGTATAGCCCTTGGCCGTGGCCCGCCAGGTGATCGGCCGGCCGTCGGCCCGGGCTTCGGCCTGGGCCACTTGCAGCAACTGGGCCAGGCCTTCGGCGTCCTTGCGCAGGGTCTGCAGCGGATCGGGGCGGATGCTCAAGCCCACGGCGGCGCTGGCGATGCCGATGATCACCAGCACCACCATCAGTTCGATCAGGGTAAAGCCCTGTTGCTTGCCTGTGTGTCGCACCTTGTGCTCCTTGGCGACGGGACTGGCGTGCCCGACGCAGATGATCGTGCAGTGAAATAAAACCGTGAGAATTGAGCGGTAGGCTGTGGCAACGGACAAACAGGAGGTCCCGCCGATGCTACGTGCCATGTCATTTCCGTCGCGCCTTGACGCCCCCCGGTTGCTGCAATACGCGGCGTTGCTGGCGGCCCTGGCCGGTGTTGCCACCTGGTCGTCGCTGCTGCTGACCCCGGCGCAATCCCAACCCCCGGCAGTGGCGCCCCAGGTGCTCGCCGCGCGCTCCGACAACCCGGCCTTGCAGTGGTTTGCCAACCAGCCGGTGCAGGTGGATATCAAGGTGTCCGGGGTCATGGCCGGCGCCCGTGGCGCGGTGGCGATCCTGAGCCTGAACGACGGTCCGCCGCGCAGCTTCCTGGCCGGCGAGCAACTGACCCAAGGGGTGCGCCTGGCCGCCGTCGAGGCCGACGGCGTGCTGATCGAGCGCGGCGGCGAACAGTCGCGGATCAAGGTCAGCAAGCTGCCGGACTCGCCGCTGCTGCCACGGCTGACACGCTGACCCTCACTGGCGCGGCGCCTGGGGCCGGCTGATCAGGGTTTCCAGGCGGGCCAGGGGCGGCGCCTCGCGGCTGCGCTCGCGCACCTGGACGCTGACCCGCACCAGCCCGGGCGCGGTCGCGGCGCCAATCGCCTGTTCGCAGCGCAGCTTCAGGCGCCCCTGGTCGCAATCGACGCTCTTCAATCCGCTGGGCAAACGGCCTTCCAGGCGCAACTCGGCGAGCCGGCTCTGCGCCGCCAGCAAGGCCAGGGACTTGTCCCGCAGCAGACCGTTGCTCTGGGTCATCAGCCCGGCCACGCGCACTGCCGCGGCCATCGCCACGGCAATGATGGCCAGGGCCACCAGCACCTCGATCAGGGTAAATCCAGCTTGTTTGGACACGGCTCGCATGGGCCCCTCGCGACTGGGAAACAGCCTCGCAGACTAGCCTGCGGGCTTGACCGAATGGCGACTGAAACTCCCGAGGTTTTTCAATACCACTGACATATCTTCTTGCAACACTGCGCGACGAATCGAACTCAAGCCAAGGAATGTCGAGATGGATATCGCGCCTGTCACCTCAACCGCAGCACCCCGAAGCCAGCGTGGCTTCACCCTGATCGAGATCATGGTGGTGGTGGTCATCCTCGGGATTCTGGCCGTGATGGTGGTGCCCAAGGTCCTGGACCGTCCGGACCAGGCTCGGGCCACGGCAGCCAAGCAGGACATCGCCGGCCTGATGCAAGCCTTGAAGCTGTATCGCCTCGACCACGGCAGCTACCCGAACATGAACCAGGGCCTCAAGGTGCTGGTGGAGCGTCCGGCCAATGCCAAGGACAGCAACTGGCGCTCCTACCTGGAGCGGCTGCCCAACGATCCCTGGGGCCGTCCGTATCACTACCTCAACCCGGGGGCCAATGGTGAGGTGGATGTGTTCTCCCTCGGTGCCGACGGCCAGCCCGATGGCGACGGCGTGAATGCCGATATCGGCTCCTGGCAGCTGTAAGGCCGGCCATGAACAGCCATTCGCCCCATGCGGCGAAGCAGCGTGGCATGGCCATCATCAGCGCCTTGCTGATCGCCGCGGTGGTGGCGGTGCTGGCCGCCGCCATGCTCTCCCGGCAAAGCACCTTGACCCGCAGCGTGGAAGCCGAGCAGGCGCGGGTGGTGGGGATCGGGGTGTTGCAGGGCGGCCTGGAATACAGCCGGCAATTGCTCTGGGACGCCCGTCAGCGTGACGTCCTGACCCGACTCGACCAGGCCTGGGCACGGCCCATCGGCGATCAGGCCCTGGGCGGCTTCAACGCGGGGTTCCAGGGCCGCCTGCAAGACCTGCAAGGCAAGTTCAACCTGCGCAATCTGGTGTTCAACCAGCAAGTGGACCCGGTGCAGTTGCAGGCCTTCGAACAGCTGTGTCAGCTGATCGGCATCGACAGCGCCCTGAGCCGACGCATCAGCCAGCGGGTGATCGCTTCCTATCCCCAGCGCTTGGGCAGCACAGCGCACGCCGCCAGCCAAGCGGGCAGCTTCAACAGCGGTCGCCTGACGTCTCCGGGCGCGGCGACCCAGACCTTGCCGCCCCGTCAGCCGATGCTGCGCAGCCTGGACGAGCTGCGGGGCATACAGGGTCTGGACGAGGCCCGGCTGGCCCGTCTTGAACCCTACGTCAGCATCCTGCCGGGCAACACCTGGATCAACGGCAACACCGCCAGTGCCGAGGTACTGACGGCGGCGGTGCCGGGGCTGCCACTGTCCCGGGCCAAGGCCCTGGTGGCGGAGCGTGATGCCGGGCACTGGTTCATCAACCGTGGCGACTTCCTCAACCGGCTACGCATGCCGCACCTGGCCCTGGAACAAATCAAGATCGGCATCACCAGCGAATGGTTCCTGCTCCAGGGCCGGGCTCGCCGCGATCAGCGCCGGGTCAGCCTGGAGGCCCTGTTGCACCGTCCCGAGGACCGCATGCCCCAGGTGATCTGGTCGCGGGTGGGGGCATGAGTCGCTTGCGCATCGCCTTGCCGCCCCTGGCCGAACTGATCGCGGCTGAGCCGCCATTGGCCTGCCCGGTGGACTTCGCCCGGCTTGATCGCAGTGGCCGGGCGGGGGAGATCGGTCGCTGTCCCCTGGGGCAACTGGCCCAGGGTGGCAAGCCGGTGCCGGTGGAGTGCTTCCTGCATCCGTTGGACAGCCTGCTGACCCATATCGAATTGCCTCAGTTGCCGGCGGCGCGGATCAAGGCCGCGGTGGACTGCGCCGCCCAGGCGCTGATCCTCGGCCCCAGTGAGCAGATGCACGTGGCCCATGGCGCCCGGGATGCCCAGGGGCAGGTGGCCCTGAGCTGGTTGCCCAAGACCGCACTGCAAGCCCTGGGGCGTCTGTTGGCACAGGCCGGCCTGAAGCTTCAGGGGCTGTACCCGGCGCCTTATGCCTTGCCGGTGCCGCCGCCGGGGCAAGCCAACCTGTGCCTGCTCGATGGCCAGCTGCTGCTGCGCCAGAGCAGCGGGCAGGGCAGCGTGCAGCCGCTGGTGGAAGAAACCCTGGAGCAGTTGCGGGCTTCGGGCTGCGAGGTGGGCTGGATCGGCGATGCCGCGCCGCCGGCCTGCCAACTGCTGCCGGGCGAGCAACGCTGGAGCGGCCCGCTGCCGGGATGGGGCTTGCACGCTGGCGCTGTGGCGGGGGGCGTGAAGGTCCAAGGCTGGGGCCGGGCCCTGGGGTGCTGCGCCCTGGCCGTGCTGGTCTGGGTCGCGGGGCTGAACCTGTATGCCGCCCGTGAGGCCGAGCAGGGCCAGCGGCTCAAGGCGCAGATGAGTCAGCGGGTCAAGCAGGTGTTCCCTCAGTTGCCGGTGGTGCTCAATCCCCTGCAACAGGCCCGCCAGCAACTGGCGGCGCAGCAGAGCGGGGCGGCTGACCCGACCCAGGTGTTCAGCCGTCTGTTGCAGCAGGCCGGTAGCGCCATGCCCTTTATGGTGGGCAGCGTGCAGAGCCTGAGTTTCGCCGAGGACCGCTTGCAGCTGGAGCTGCTGCCGGACACGCCCAAGAGCGCCGACAGCGCCTGGCAGGGCGCCTTGACCCAGGCCGGCTACAGCGTCCGGGCGCAGGGCAATGGCTGGAGCCTGAGCCCGGCCGCAGACGAGCCGGCCAACGTCGCCGACACCCCCCCGGGAGCTGAAGATGAATAAGGCCAGGCTGGCGCAGTATCAGGCGCGCTGGTCGCGTCTGCGGACCCAGTTCCAGGCCCACTGGAACACTCTGGCGCTGCGGGAAAAACGCCTGCTCAGCGCCACCGCCCTGGGCGTGCTGGGGCTATTGCTGTGGTGGCTGCTGATCCAGCCGCCGCTGAAGACGATCGATTACTGGCAAGCCGAGACGCCGAAGCTGCGCGCCCAGGCCGAGGCCCTGGAAGTGCTGTTGCACGAGGCGGCGGGCCCTGACAGCCGGGGCGCGAGCCTTGAGCAATCCTTGCGCCAGACCCTGGACGGCGCCGGGCTCAAGGACCACTACCAGTTGCAACAGCCTGATGAAGCCGGCCCCGAGAGCTGGCGGTTGACCTTTGAGCAGGCCCCGGCGGATGCCGTGGTCGGTTGGCTGCTGGGGGCTCCCCGGCAGCTTTCACTGCAGGTGGTGGAGGCCCGTCTGCAACGCGCAGCCGCGGCCGCCGCCCAAGACTCGGCAGGCACACTGTCCGGGACCGTTCGCATGGATCAGGCGCAGGGCGCTAAGGAAGCTTCATGAAGTGGTCAGGTTGCAATTACGTGCGCCAGTGTCGCAAGGCCGCACCTTTTCTGCTGCTGGCGTTGGGGGCCTGCAGCAACACCCCGTCCACCACGCCGCCGCCCTTGCTGGTGGACAGCGAACTGGGCCAGCCCCTGGCCAATACCCAGCGCAGCGGCGATGCCCTGCTGGATCGCCAGCGCTTGCAGGCACAGCAGGCTCAGCGGCCGAAAGTCCTGCATCCGGTGACCAACAGCAGTCGCGGCCACAGCAGCCCGCGCAGCACCAGCGTGCCGCGCAACCCCCTGGGCAATCAGCCGGTGCAACTGAACTTCGTCGACGCCGATATCCAGGCGGTGGTGCGGGCCTTGTCCCGCTCCACCGGCCAGCAGTTCCTGGTGGACCCGCGGGTCAAGGGCAGCCTGACCCTGGTCAGCGAAGGCCAGGTGCCGGCCCACCAGGCCTACGACATGCTGCTGGCGGCGCTGCGCATGCAGGGCTTTTCCGTGGTGGACGTGGGCGGCGTGGCCCAGGTGGTGCCGGAGGCCGATGCCAAGCTGCTGGGCGGACCGATCTACAGCGCCGACAAGCCAGCGGGCAACGGCATGCTGACCCGCACCTTTCGCCTGCAATACGAAAATGCGGTGAACCTGATCCCGGTGCTGCGGCCTATCGTTTCGCCGAACAACCCGATCAACGCCTACCCGGGCAACAACAGCATCGTGGTCACCGACTATGCCGAGAACCTGCAGCGAGTCGCGCAGATCATCGACGGCATCGACACCCCCAGCGCCATCGACACCGATGTGGTAGCGGTGCAGAACGGCATCGCCGTGGACATCGCGACCATGGTGGCCGAACTGCTGGAAACCCAGGGCGCCGACCAGACCCAGAAAATCAGCGTGATTGGCGACCCGCGTTCCAACTCCATCATCATCCGTGCCGGCAGCCCGGAGCGCACCGAGCTGGCGCGCAACCTGATCTACAAACTGGACAACGCCCAGAGCAACCCGAGCAACCTGCACGTGGTCTACCTGCGCAACGCCCAGGCCGGCAAGTTGGCCCAGGCCTTGCGCGGGCTGCTGACCGGCGAAAGCGACAGTGGCAGCAGCGACGGCGCCCGGGCCATGCTCAGCGGCATGGGCGGCAACAGCCAGAGCGGCCAGAGCCCGACCCAGAACAGCAGCGGCACGCCCACCGGCAGCGGCAACGTCAGCATCAGTGGCAGCAGTGCCTACGGCCAGGGCAGCAACTCCGGCAGCGGCTTGAGCGGCACTGGCCAGGCAACGGATCAGAACACCGCCTTCAGCGCCGGCGGGGTCACCATCCAGGCCGACGCCACCACCAACACCTTGCTGATTTCCGCCCCGGACCCGCTGTACCGCAACCTGCGGGAAGTCATCGACCAGCTCGACCAGCGTCGCGCCCAAGTGGTGATCGAAAGCCTGATCGTCGAAGTGGGCGAGGACGACGCCAGCGAATTCGGCGTGCAGTGGCAGGCCGGCAACCTGGGTGGGCGTGGTGGCTTTGGCGGGGTCAACCTCGGCGGCAGCGGGCTGCTGGGGACACCGGCCAGCAAGACCAGCATCGACGTCTTGCCCAAGGGCCTGAACATCGGCGTGGTCAACGGCACCGTGGACATCCCGGGGATCGGCAAGGTGCTGGACCTCAAGGTCCTGGCCCGAGCGTTGAAGAGCAAGGGCGGGACCAACGTGTTGTCGACGCCGAATCTTTTGACCCTGGACAACGAGGCAGCGAGCATTTTTGTTGGCCAGACCATTCCCTTTGTCACCGGCAGCTATGTCACCGGAGGCGGCGGCACCAGCAACAACCCGTTCCAGACCGTGCAGCGTGAAGAAGTGGGCCTGAAGCTCAATGTGCGGCCGCAGATTTCCGAGGGTGGCACGGTCAAGCTGGACATCTACCAGGAAGTCAGCAGTGTTGATCCTCGCGCCTCGGTGGATGCCGGGACCGTGACCAACAAACGCGCGATCGATACCAGCATCCTCTTGGATGACGGGCAGATCATGGTGCTGGGGGGGTTGCTGCAGGACGGTTACAGCCAGAGCAATGACGCGGTGCCGTGGCTGTCGAGTATTCCTGGACTTGGGGCATTGTTTCGCAATGAGAAGCGCAGCATTACCAAGACCAACCTGATGGTGTTCCTGCGGCCCTACATCATTCGTGACAGTGGCGCGGGGCGCAGCATTACCCTCAATCGCTACGACTTCATGCGCCGGGCGCAGGGGGAGTTGCAGCCGGAGCGCAGTTGGGCGATGCCGGATATGCAGGCGCCGCAGTTGCCTTCGGCGGCGAAGGCGATTCCGGGGGCGGTGCCGGTTTCGTTGCAGACGCCTGGGGTTGGGCAGGGGCCGCGGGCGACGATCAGGGCGGAGCCGGTGCAATGAATGGGGAGTTGATTCGTTATGGCGGGGAGTGGGGCATATCCGCTGCTGTCGTAGCTGGCAGTTTCGCCTCTGTGGCGAGGGGGATGGAGTGCCTATCTGCTGCTGCGGGTTTGGCGGCTGGCGGGTTTGTCTTGATGGCTTGGGGGTTGGGGGTTGGGTACATATCCGTTGCTGCGGTAACGGCTGCTTATGGTTTCGCCCTTACGGCGAGTCCCTTTTTTTCAAACGCCGGAGTGCCGGCCCAGCAAAAAGGAACCAAAAAACGCTTGCCCCTCCATGGGCCCCTCGCTGGGGCTCGGGGTTCCCTCGCTTCGGCATTGCTCCGGGGGCCCGCCGCCAACCGGCCATCCATGGCCGGGTGGCGGCTAGCTCGGCATCCATGCCGAGCTGCCCCCTACGCAACGCCTACGCTCGGCCGGCTGGGAAGGGGCCTGAAGATCAAGATCAAAAGCCAAGGTGCGCAGGCCGGCTCCTTGTAGCCGCTGCCGAAGGCTGCGAACGAGCGCTCGCGCTCGCAAAACCAGGCGGCGCGATATGTCAGGAATATCGGGGAGGCAGGTTTAGCGTCTCCTGCGGAGCCGGTCGCAGCCTTCGGCAGCGGCTACATGTAACGCGAACGGCGATTAAACAGGCCGGCCGGCAGGCCGCCGTCAGATTTTGATCTTGCTGTTGATTTTGATCTTGATCTGAACGCCCCGTTAACCACGATGGCCGAACGCAGGCATTGAGCCGTGGGTAACCCGGCAGGGATGCCGGGTTAGCCGCCACCCGGCCATGGATGGCCGGTGGCGGCGGCCCACGGATCAATGCCGGAGTGAGGGCATGCCGAGCCTAGGCGAGGCACCGAGTGGAGGGGCAGAGCGTTTTGCTTACTTTTGCGCTTTTCAAAAGTGAGCCGCTGTAAGAGCGGAACCGTAAGCCGCCGCACCCGCAAGAACGGATATGTACCCAAACCCGCTGTAAGAGCGGAACCCTAAGTGGCCACACCCGCAGGAACGGATATGTACCCAACCCCGCTGTAAAAGCGGCCCCACAAACGGCCCCACCCGCACCACCGGATATGCACCCCACCAGGAGGCACAAGCAATGACCACCCAGCTCCCCTACGCCTGGGCCAAATCCCAACGCATTCTCCTGCGCCACAGCGAGCAGGGCGCCACCCTGCTGGTCTGCCCCTCGACCCCCGGCTGGTCCATCAGCGAAGCCCGCCGCCAGTTCGGCCCCGCACGCCTGGAACGCATCCGCGACGACGAGCTCGACGGTCTGTTGGCCACGGCCTACGCCGACACCGGCAGCGCCGCAGCGGTGGTCGGGGCCGCGGAGAATGAGGTGGACCTGGACCGCCTGATGCAGGACATGCCGGAAATCACCGATCTGCTGGACACCCAGGACGGCGCCCCGGTGATCCGCATGATCAATGCCTTGCTCACCCAGGCCGCGCGGGATGAGGCCAGTGATATCCATATCGAGCCCTTTGAAACCCACTCGGTGGTGCGCTACCGGGTCGACGGCACCCTGCGCGATGTGGTCTCGCCACGCAAGGCGCTGCACGGGGCGCTGGTGTCGCGGATCAAGATCATGGCCCAGTTGGATATCGCCGAAAAACGCTTGCCCCAGGACGGCCGCATCGCCTTGCGGGTGGCCGGCCGGCCCATCGACATTCGGGTGTCCACGGTGCCCACTGGCCATGGCGAGCGGGTGGTGATGCGGCTGCTGGACAAGCAGGCCGGGCGCCTGCAACTGGAAACCCTGGGCATGGACCCGGACCTGCTGGCGCGTCTGGATGGCTTGATCCGCCAGCCCCACGGCATCGTCCTGGTCACCGGGCCCACCGGCAGCGGCAAGACCACCAGTCTCTACGCCGCCCTGGCCCGGCTGGATGCCAGCACCAGCAATATCCTCACCGTCGAGGACCCGGTGGAATACGACCTGCCGGGCATCAGCCAGATCCAGGTCAACGCCAAGATCGACATGACCTTCGCCCTGGCGCTGCGGGCGATCCTGCGCCAGGACCCGGACGTGATCATGATCGGCGAGATTCGCGATCTGGAAACCGCGCAGATCGCGGTCCAGGCTTCGCTTACCGGGCACTTGGTGCTGGCCACCCTGCACACCAACGACGCGGTGTCGGCAGTCAACCGCCTGATCGACATGGGGGTGGAGCCGTTCCTCCTGGCCTCGTCGATGCTCGGGGTGCTGGCCCAGCGGCTGGTGCGGCGCTTGTGCAACCAGTGCAAGCAAGCCGATCCGGCCAATCCCGGCACCTGGCACCCGGTGGGTTGCCCGGCCTGCAACCACATCGGCTACAGCGGCCGCACCGGGATTCATGAGCTGTTCTGCATCGACGATGACATCCGCAGCCTGATCCACCAGGGCGCCGATGAGCAGGCCCTGCGGGCCACAGCGCGGCGGGCCGGGATGCTGAGCATGCGTGAGGACGGCGAGCGCTGGGTACGCAGCGGCGCCACCGCACCGGAAGAAATCCTACGTGTGACACGGGACGCCTGATGAATCGCTATCGCTACGAAGCTGCCGACGCCCTCGGCAAGATCGAGTCCGGCCACCTGGAAGCCGACAGCCAGGGCGCGGCTTTCGCCAGCCTGCGCAGCCGCGGCCTGACCGCGCTGCAGGTGCAGTTGGACAGCAACCCAGGCAGCGGCGCAGCTGGGGGACTCTTCAGCCCCAGGCTCAGCGACAACGACCTGGCCTGGGCCACGCGCCAGCTGGCCAGCCTGCTGGGGGCCAGCCTGCCTCTGGAGGCGGCGCTCAGTGCCACGGTGGAGCAGGCCGAGCGCAAGCACATTGCCCAGACCCTGAGCGCGGTGCGCGCGGATGTGCGCAGCGGCATGCGCCTGGCCGAGGCCCTGGCGGCGCGGCCCCGGGACTTTCCGGAAATCTACCGGGCACTGATTGCCGCAGGTGAAGAGTCCGGCGACCTGGCCCAGGTCATGGAGCGGCTGGCGGACTATATCGAGGAGCGCAACGGCCTGCGGGGCAAGATCCTCACTGCCTTTATCTACCCCGGGGTGGTGGGCCTGGTGTCCATCGGCATCGTGATCTTTCTGCTCAGTTATGTGGTGCCCCAGGTGGTCAGCGCCTTTTCCCAGGCGCGCCAGGACCTGCCGGGGCTGACCCTGGCCATGCTCAACGCCAGCGACTTCATTCGTGCCTGGGGCATCCAGTGTTTCGGCGCCCTGGTGGCGGGGTTCTGGGGCTG
>NZ_JAFGYX010000035.1:0-49903 GCF_017491625.1 Pseudomonas sp. 50_B | reverse complement strand
CTGCAGGCCGCCTTGCCAGATCGTCAGCAAGGCCGGCTGGTCGAGGATCTGGCCGAAGTCGATGGCACCGTTGTCGCTGGCCAGTTCGAGCGTCAGGCGAAAAGGCTCGGACAAGGCTTCTTCCAGGATGAACTCGACGACCTCGAACGCCACCTGTGCGGTCAGCACGGAAAACGTGAACTGCAAATCCCTTTGACGCATGACACCCATCTCCACTTCGTGAAGTGCTCATCCCCCCTGACAGCACGAGCGATCAGGGAGTGTGCAGTCGGTGCTCGGTTTTCCCGAGACTCGTCCTATCCAACGGATGACCGGTGTGCCTCCTCAGGCGTGCCTGGGAGCGCAAAGCCCATCGGTCGGTGCGGCTGACCGATGGGGTGGCAAGGTGTTGCTGGGTTTAGCCGGCGACCGGGGTACGCCAGTCATCGGAGCCCGAAGTGCCCGACACTTCATGGGTCCAGGTGATCTTGCGGTAGGTGAACTCGACGTCCTCCAGGTGGGTGAAGTGCGCGTTCGACGGGTCCTGGCAGTTGTGCATGTAGTCCTTGATGTCGACGATGATCGCGTCTTCCAGGGTGGTGGTGAAGTAATGCTCCTGGGTGCCGGCGGCGGAGGTGCGGAACCACTGGATTTCGATCTTGCTCAGACGCTCACCGGAGGTCAGGGCCGCGAGCAGCAGCGGTGAAGCCTTGTCGAAGACCTTGGTGATCTTCACCGGTTTGTGTACCCGCTGGCCGGTGGGCTGACCGGACTGCGGATCGCGGGGGATGATCACTTCATGACTGAAGCCCTGGACCATGACCTGATCTTCGTGACCTTCCTGGTAGGTGTTGCCAACGGAGTCAGCGGTGAAGGCACCGGCGGTGATCAGACCTTGTTTGGTCCCGGTGACGGACATGTACGCTGGGGTTGCCATTGTTGCTCTCCTTGCTTGGACATACGGAAAACCGGAGGCCTGAATGGCCGCCGGGCTCCAGGGACATCTCAAGAGTCATGCCAACCTGCCAATACCCCTTGCCAATCAATTACTTGATGGAAATCCAAGGTTCAACAGGCTGTTTCCAGCCTGAATTCCTATAGAAAGTGCGCAAGAAGTTGCGCAGTACTGCGCAACTTCTTGCGCACTCCTCTGTAGAGCCCTGACCGTCATGCTTACAGCGATGTGCCCACAGGCTTACTCACATTCGAGTGCGCAACTTCTTGCGCATCAAGGCTAAAAGCCATCATGGGCACGGGCAGCATTGTTCCGCCCAGGCACGGGCTCACCTGGCGACTTTAGTTCTGGTCCGATCCTTCGCTCTTCGCGAGTCGGCTATAAAGCTCGCCACAACCTCACCGCAGGCGGCCCCATGAGTTTTGCTCGCCATGCATAGGTGATTTTCCAGTGCGTTTTTCACTGTTAACCTTGCCGCCATGACCCATTCTTCCGCACATCGCCCTCACATTGCCTGGACGCTGTATTTCTGCGTGCTGTTCAACGTGTTCGTCTGCGGTCTGGGTCATGGACAGATGGCTGCACTGGAAATCACCGGCGTGGGTGGGCAGTTCTGTCACGCCCTGGGCGAATCTGCATCAACTCTGGATGACAGCTCCAGCGACAAGACTGGCCCCAGCACCATGGGGGCTTTTGTCTGCCCCCTGTGCTCGGCGGTGAGCCTGGGCCTGGGGCTGCTGTTCTGTCTGGCCTGGCTGCTGCTGGTACGGCACTCGGCGCGGGTCAAGGTCGAGCGGGGCAGCAAGGCGCCGCCGCGTTACTCCTGGCCGTCACTCAATCCTCGGGCTCCCCCACTGAGCGCCTAGCGCTGCTTCGCGATTGCCCTGGCGTCGCGTGTTTTTCATCTCCCGGTACTTAAGTCTGCGGTCGCGATGGCGACGGCGGCCGGGGTGTTTGATGATTTTTTTCGAGTCCGAGTCCATGAAGTTCCTGTATCGCTCCCCCAGTTGTGCGGCGCTGTGCTGTGCCCTGTCGTTCAATGCCCTGGCCGAGGGCACGCTGCAATTGCCGCAGACGCGCATCAGCGCCGATGAAGTGCAAGCCACTGGTCTGCAACTGGATACCCAGACCACCACCGGCTCGCGCCTGGGCCTGACCCCGCGGGAAACCCCGGCGTCGGTCAATGTGGTCAACCGCCAGCAGATCGAGCAGCGCGGCGCCGCCAACACCCAGGACATACTGGCCAGCGTGCCGGGGATGAACGCGGCGTCATCGCCGGGCATTCCGGGTTTCGTTTCCTATCGCGGTTTCTCCGGGCCGCAGATCACTCAGTTGTTCAACGGCATCAGCGTGCAATACGACTCCATCGCCGCCCGTCCCGTGGACAGCTGGATCTACGACCGGGTCGAGGCGGTCGGCGGGCCGTCGAGCTTTCTCTACGGCACTGGCGCGGTGGGCGGT
Organism: Pseudomonas sp. 50_B; assembly: GCF_017491625.1. Taxonomy (NCBI): domain Bacteria; kingdom Pseudomonadati; phylum Pseudomonadota; class Gammaproteobacteria; order Pseudomonadales; family Pseudomonadaceae; genus Pseudomonas; species Pseudomonas sp. 50_B. The sequence continues at coordinate 47,508 of NZ_JAFGYX010000035.1, read as the reverse complement.
TCCATCAACTACATCACCAAGCTGCCTTCGCGCACCGAGTCGTTCAATGAAGGGCGGGTCAGCTATGGCTCCTTCGACAGCCGAGAAACCTCCTTGGGTTTCAACCATGCGCTGAACGACGGCGCCGGGCCGCGCCACTACGCGCGTTTCGATGTCAGCCACACCACCAGCAACGGTTATGTCGACCGCGAGCAGCGCGATGCCTGGACCACGGCGTTTTCCCTGTTGACGGATTTCAACGACCAGCTGTCCCACACCCTGGCCTACGAGTACCAGAACGAAAGCGTCGACAGCCCTTACTGGGGCACGCCGGCGTTGAGCCCGCTGGGGGGCAAGATGGAGGTGGACAAGAGCCGGCGCTTCGAGAACTACAACGTCAGCGATGGTCGTTATGAACAGCGGGTGCAATGGCTGCGTTCGATCATCGACTATCAGGTCAATGACCGCACTTCCGTGCGCAACACCCTGTACCACTACAACGCCGATCGCGAATACCGCAACCTGGAAAACTACGCCTACAACAGTGACAACAGCCAGGTGGTGCGCTCTGGCATCCTGCTCCAGCGCCACGCCCAGGAACTCAACGGCAACCGTTTCGAACTGCTGCATCACAACAGTCTGTTCGGCCTCGACAGCCAGTGGTCGGCGGGTATCGATTACAGCCACAACGTGATGAGCAACTACCCGCGCTCGGTGTCGGGCTCGCTGCCTGGGGTCGATCCGGACGCTTTCGATCCGGGCAGCTTCTGGGACCTGCCGGGCATGCAGCGCGGCTTCGAGAAGAACCGCCGCAACCAGGTGGATACCTGGGCCCTGTTCCTGGAAAACCGCCTGCAACTGACCGATCGCCTGTCCCTGCTCAGCGGCCTGCGCCACGATCAGATCGACCTGCAAGTGACCAATTACCGCGCCGTCACCGAGGCGAATCCGGCGTTCTTCCAGCGTAAATACCGGCCCACCACCGGGCGCCTGGGGCTGGTCTATGAGTTGACCCCGGCGGCCAACGTCTACGTGCAATACAGCACCGCTGCCGATCCACCGGCAGGCATCCTGACCACCGCCAGCTACGGTCAGGTGCGCGACTTCGACCTCAGTACCGGCAATCAGTGGGAGATCGGCAGCAAGTTCGATTTCCTCGACGGCCGTGGTTCGGCGACCCTGGCCGCCTACCGCATCGAGCGCAAGAACCTGTCCACCGCCGATCCGAGCAACCCCGGCAGCAGCCAGCCGGTGGGCCAGCAATCGTCCCGCGGGGTGGAGCTGGCGGGCTCGTTGCGGGTCACGCCCAAGCTGTTGGCCGAAGGCAACTTCGCTTATGTCGACGCCCAGTACGACGAGTTCTATGAAAACGTCGGCGGCCGGCCGGTGTCGCGCAAGGGCAACAGCCCCACCAATACCCCGGACAAGGTAGGCAACCTGTGGCTGAGCTACGACATTGCCCCGTCCTGGCAGGTGGGCGGCGATGCGCGCTACGTGTCGTCGATGTATGCCAATGCGGCCAACACCCGCTATGCGCCGGCCTACACGATCTTCGGCGCCTTTGTCGGCTACCAGCTCAATGCCGATACGCGGATCACCGGCCGGGTGCGCAACCTGACCGATCAGGTCTACGCCCGCACCACGGGGCAAACCCAGCTGTACCTGGGGGCGCCGCGGACCTTCGAGCTGGCGCTGCAAACGCGCTTTTAACCTGAGACAGCGGGGCGCCCGATGGCGCCCCGCGCATTTGCGAGCAGCCTGTGATGAAGCGTTACCTGTACCTCTGGCACCGCTGGCTGGGCATTGTTGCCTGCCTGTTCATGGCCCTGTGGTTTATCTCCGGGGTGGTGATGCTGTATGTCGGCTACCCCAAACTGACCCCCGCCGAACACTGGTCACGCTTGCCTGTGTTGCAACTGGGCGATGCACCCATTGACCTGAAGCAGGTGCTGCACGCTGCCGATCCCGAACTGGCGCCGTCAAGCATTCGCTTGACCACGGTGGCCGGCGCCCCGCGCTATATCCTCGAATACCCAGGACCGCGCAAGGTAGCGATCGAGGCCGATAGCGGCCTGCAAGCGCTGCCCACTGACCGGGTCGAGGCCCTGGCCGCGGCCCGGCAGTTTGCCCCCGGTGTGGCGGTGCGTGATCGCGGGACAGTGAATGGCGACATGTGGAGTCAATCCCGGGCCCTGGACGCCGACCGACCCTTGCTGCGGGTGGCCACCGCCGATGCCGAACGACGTCTGCTGTATGTCTCCGGCACGACGGGCGAGGTGGTGCGCGATGCCACGGCCACCGAGCGTGGCTGGAACTGGATTGGTGCCTGGCTGCACTGGCTGTACCCGCTGCGGGGCATCGGCATCGATGGCGCCTGGGGGCCGATCGTCACTTACCTGTCCCTGGCCGCGACCCTGATGGCCGTGCTCGGCCTGGCGGTGGGCGTGCTGCGCTGGCGCTTCAAACGCACCTATCGCAATGGTTCGCACTCGCCGTACCAGGGCTTTGCCCGCTGGCATCATGTGGGCGGCATGCTGTTCGGCGTGCTGCTGATTACCTGGATCTTCAGCGGCCTGATGTCGATGAACCCGTGGAAAATCTTCAGCAGCTCCCAGCCCCTGTCGGTGGCGGCCTATCAAGGCACACCGCTGCACGCTGCGGCCTTTCCCCTGAGCGCGGCCCAGGCCCTGCAGCGCTTTGCCGATGACGGCCTGCAGGCCCGGGAGCTGGAGTGGCGGATGATCGGCGGCAAGGGTTATGTGATCGGCTACGACGGTGCCGGACGCACGCGGATTCTGGCCATGGACGATCAGCAGGTGCTGCGCCAGTTCAACCCCGACACCTTGCGCCAGGCGGCCTGGGCCATTCGCCCCGAGCGGCCGATGGTTGTCCAGCAATTGGCTGCCTACGATTTCTATTACTACGCCCGCGAGCCCCACAGCATGATGGGCCACTTGCAGCAGCGCCTGCCGGTGCTGCGGGTGCGCTTCGACGACCCGGCCCAGACCTGGCTGCACCTGGACCTGCACACCGGCGCCATCGTCGGGCAACTGGACCAGCCGCGCCGCGCCTCGCGCTGGCTGTTCGGCCTGCTGCACAGCTGGGACTGGCTGCCGCTGCTGGCCAACCGCCCCTTGTGGGACCTGTGGATGATCCTGTTCAGCGCCGCAGGCTTGCTGATCAGCGTCAGCGGTGTGGTGCTGGGCTGGCGCCGCCTGAGGCGTTCATTGCGTGGGCGTCGGCGTTGAGGCGGGGGAGGGCGCAATACCGCGACCTGGATCAGGGTTATGCAGTATTTCTGCCCTGCGCCGACGATTTAAGCCACCGCTCCCGGTCCCAGCGGTGATAATGCCCGCCTGCTCAATTCCCTACTGCTTCCGGAGCCCATCGCCCCCATGTTCGTCATCACCCCGCAGGACCCTGAACTCTATCGCCGGCAAACCCGCCGCAGCACCCTGATCATCGCCCTGGTGTTCATCGCCCTGGCCATGCTGTTTTCCAGCGCTGCGGTGGCGGTGTTCGGCCAGCCCGGCGGCGATAACCTGGTGTGGAATGCCGGCGGCGTGTTCACCGGGCTGGTGATCAGCGCCGTGCTGTTGCGCACGGTGTTCTGGACCCAGCCGTGGATGGCCTCGGCGGTCTATGGCTGGCGCCTCAAGCGCAGCCTGATGCGGGTGACCAATGTCATGCATCAGGTCACCGCCGGGGTGGCGGCGGGCGATCCGGCGGCCCTCAAGCTGCTGCGTTTCTATCACCTGGGGTTGACCCAGATGCATCAGCTGGACGCCAACTCCAGTGCCCACGGACAGATGCTGGGTGAAGTGGAGCGCCATCTGGCGTTGCTGGCCGAGCAGGGCATCGACCCGCAGCAGGAGCGCCTGGAGGCGCAGTGGCTGGAAGCGGTCAAGGTGCACCAGCCGCGCTGAGGTTCAGGTTGATCCGCTGGCCCTTCCTCAAGGCTGCGGATCATCCAGGTAGCGCCACAAGGCCTCGGCCATTTCGTTGGACTGGCCACTGCGGCCAAACAGCTGCTGGCCGATATGCAGCCCCAGCTGGCGATAACTCTCGAACTGCGCCTCGTCGAAGAACTGATCCACCGTGCTCTGGTTGGGAAAGCCCGGGTTGGCCCGGGCGTAGTTGACGACGTCCGCTGTCAGCCCGGCGATCAGCCGCGGCTTGAGCACCAGGATCCGGCAGTGGGGCGTGGCCGCGATGTCCGCCTGGGTGTCGGGGCTATGGGCGTAGACGTTCAGCAGCAAGGCGCACTTGTGACTGTCGGCGCCCGGTGGCTGGCGAAACTCTTCCAGACTGCCGAACAGCCCCTTGAGTTGGGGATGGGCCAGTACCCCCGGGTCTTCGCGGATTTCCAGGGCCTGGTCGATGCGCGCCAGGCGCACCAGATTGGCCAGGTCGTCGAACTGGTAATCCGGGTCGCAGCCGCTGTCGCAGGTGACGATCAGTTCCACGCCGCGCCCCTCACGCAGCAACTCGTAGGTGGCGGTGTTTTCGAAATGCCCGCCGTCGGACAGGTACTGGTAGTCGCGTCGATGTCCATGAAACCGCGAGGTCAGCTCATAGAACAGGTAGGCCTGGGTGCCGAAGTAGGTCCAGGGCTTCAGGTCACGGGGCTTCCAGTGCTGTTGCCCGGGATCGAGGAAGTGGCTGGGCCACCAGATGCCCAGGCGTATGTTGGCCAGCCCCAGGATCAGCGACATGCCCAGGCTGTTGGCTCGCCCCAGGCCGGTGCTGAAGGCGGCGCCGGAGACGCCGATCCACTGGCCCAGGCTCAGGGGGCTCATGATTTCCGAGGCCGGGCCCTGGCTCAGGTCACGGCGGTAGGGCTTGCCATCGAGGGTGTAGCGTTCCGCCGGACCGTCGCTGGCGACGCTGCCTTCGGTTGAGGGGGCCCAGTTCGGCGCGATGCACAAAGGCTTGCCCTTGCGGTCGCGCTGCACCAGTTGCTCGGCGGGGTCCACCGTCAGGTTCATGGTGACGTTGATCAGGTGCACCGGCCCGGCACTGGGGGTGGCGTAGTACTGCTGCAGCGACAGGTCGTCGCTGGACATCGGCTCGGCCACGCTGAGGTAGGTGCGGCGCTGCTGTGGCGGGCCGTTGAAGCGCCGGCCATTGGACGCGCCGAGGTAGGCGCGGGTCAGCCGGGCGCTGTAGAAGGCCTGGAGCGACGAGGTGTTGAGAAAGCCGATGAAGCGCCCGCTGACGCAGACCAGCAAGGCGGTCACCAGGCTCAGGGCCAGCAGGCGCCAGGCAGCGGCAGCGCTGTAGCTGATGGCGCCAGCGTCATGGGCGACCCACTGCACCAGCAGCGCCCAGCACAGGCACAGCAGGCTCATCAGCAGGCATCCGGCAACCAGCGCCAGGACATCCAGGGGCAGTTTGCGCATCCAGCCGGGCAGCGGCTTTTCATCCTTGAGCAGCACCAGGCGGCGCACCAGCCACATCAGCAGCGCCAGCAGCAGGGGCGTGGCCAGGGCCTGATAGTCCAGCAGGTAGCGATACAAGGCTTCGGCACCGGTCACCAGCAGGGCCAGGAAAGCCAGAATGGCCACTGCCGCCATGGCTCGCCCCAGGGCGCGGGTGATCTGCACCCGGTAGTTGCGCACGCAGTTGTTGCAGGTGCTGTCCTTGGCCGGGTCTCGGTGATCCGCCAGCCGGCGGACCAGCCGATGGGTGATCAGCAGCGCGTTGCTGCCGACCAGGGCGGCCCCAAGGGCCAGGGTGCCCACCACCTGCCATTGGGCCACGTCATAGGCCAGGGCGCCGCCGATCCACAGGCCGGTGACGATCGCCAGCATGAAGCGCAAGGCCGGGTTGCCAAGGTTTGGCGGCTGGTCCAGATCGCCTTGGGGGATCACCAGCCAGTACGCCACGGCGCAGGGCAGGGCGAACAGCAGGGCGGCCATCAGCGGCCACAGCAGCAGGCTGGCCTGACTCAGCACCTGGAACAGGGTCAGCAGGCTGAGCATCAACAGGATCGGCATGCCGATCATGGCGTGCAGCGACAGCCAGTTGCGCCAGGTCATGGCCAGGGCATAGAGCATGTCGCCGGAGCCGGTGGGCGTCAGGTAGCGACCGTTTTCCCGCAGCCAGGCACCCGGGCCCTGGCCCACGGGCTGCTGGGCGTAGTCGACGCCGGTGCTGATACGTCCCGGCGGCTCGAAGCGCAGCGCCTGGTAGGCATCGCGGGCGGCCTGGCCCACCGGGTCCTGGGGATCGGGCTCGCGCAGGCGTCCGGGAAGGAACAGGCTGGAGAAGAAGCTGCCGATATAGCCGCCGCCACTGACCGTGGACAGGTAGTCGATGCGTGACAGCAGACTGTGCTCGGTGGCGGTTTCAGGCGCGGGCTGGAGTGGGGCCGTGGAGGCCGTCGCCGGTGCCGGCGCCCGGGCCATGGCTTGCAGAACGCCGAGGCAGAAGGTGGCGCTGCGGATGCCGCCCCCGGACAACGCCAGGCCCCAGTTGCCACGCTGCGGCATGCTGGGTCCGGGGGCTTGCTGGTGCAGGTTCAGGCGTCTGAAACGGATGCGCTGTTGCTCGATCTGGTAGAGGGTCGAGTCGGGTGTCATGGGCCTTCCTTGGAAAACGAAAGGGGCGGGACCTGAGTGAGCTCAGGATCGCTTGCCCCGGCGAGCGCCCAGCAGAATACCGGATGCGCAGGTTGCGGTGTATGTCACCGGCGGTTCAGGGAGGGCTGGATGGGCATGTGGCGGATGCAAGGGCGGCGGGCACTCGATGCGTCTGGCGCATGGAAAAAATGGCCCTGGTTATAACGTTAGATTTTATTCATATAAATGGACATAAGCTTTAGCCGCTATGCTGCCGCCAGTTTTTTACCTGGCCGTGTGATTTGTAGGGTTTTATTGATGGATGTGGGTAATTTCGGTTTTGTCATCGCAGGCCTGGTAGTGGGATTCATCGTGGGCATGACGGGGGTGGGCGGCGGCTCGCTGATGACCCCGATCCTGCTCTGGTTCGGCATCAACCCGGCCACCGCCGTGGGCACTGACTTGCTGTACGCCGCCATCACCAAGTCCGGTGGGGTGCTGGTGCATCAGAAGAACCGCAATATCGACTGGCGCATCACCGGCTGGCTGACCCTGGGCAGCGTGCCGGCGGTACTGGCGACCCTAGGGTTCTTGAACAACCTGGACTCCGATCCCCAAGCCTTGAACTCGGTGATCAAGCAAGGGCTGGGCTTCGTCCTGCTGCTCACGGCCCTGGCCATCGTCTTCAAGAAGAAGCTCATGGCCTTCGCCCAGCGCCACGGCAGCGACTATCAGCCAAGCCCCCGCGGCCTTAACGGCCTGACCGTGGTCACCGGGCTGATCCTCGGCACCATGGTCGCGCTGACCTCCATCGGCGCCGGCGCCCTGGGCACTGTGGCGCTGTTCATCCTCTATCCGTTCCTGGCCACCAAGCGCCTGGTGGGCACCGAAATCGCCCACGCCGTGCCCCTGACCCTGGTGGCCGGCCTGGGTCATGCCAGCATGGGCAACATGGACTGGCACCTGCTGGGGTTCCTGTTGATGGGCTCACTGCCGGGGATCTGGATCGGCAGCCACATGACCGGGCGGATCTCCGACGAGATCCTGCGCCCATGCCTGGCGGTCATGCTGTTCTCCATCGGCTACAAGCTGGCCTTCTGAGGCCCACAGCCGGGCCATGCTCGCCGTCACCTGCTAACTTCCGTGGATTCCAGGGGTCAGTTATCCTGCGCAGGCCCTTGATGGGCGGCGCAGCCCCTTTTCCCCTTGTGTGATGCAGTCCATGACTATTTCCTCTGCTGATGGTGCCGCCCCCCAGACCTGGCGCGGCGGCGAGACCGGTGCCGCCATCCGCCAGTTCGACTGGTCGCAGACTTCGGTGGGCCCTCGGGAGCACTGGCCCAGCCTGCTGCACAGCACCTTGAGCCTGGTGCTCGAATCCCCTGAGAGCCTGTACCTGCTATGGGGGCCGCAGAAGCAGTTCTTCTTCAATGATGCCTATCGTACGGTACTGGGGCCGCGCCTGGCCCATGCCCTGGGGCAGACCATCGAGACGCTCTGGGCCGATGCCTGGCCGGATGTGCAACCCATGGTCGAGCAGGCGTTCCGCGGCCAGTCCTGCCGTCATGAAGACCTGCCGGTGAACATGCAGCGCTATCCCGGAGAGGAACTGACCTGGTGGTCGTTTTCCATGAGCCCGATATTCGACGAGCGCCAGGAGCAGGTGCTGGGGGTGCTGTGTCACACCGTGGAAACCACCGCGCGGGTGCGCCTGGGGCTGCACGCCCGGCTCACCGAGTCGCGCCTGCGCGAGACCCGCGAGCTCAATACCCGGGTGCTGGCCAGCAGCAATGACTGCATCAAGGTGCTGGACCTCGATGGTCAGTTGTCGTTCATGAGCGAGGGTGGCCTGCGGGTCATGGAGGTCAGCGACTTCAATGCCATTGCCGGCTGCCCCTGGCCGGACTTCTGGCAGGGCCAGGGCAACCTTGACGCCCAGGCCGCCATCGCCGCTGCCCAGGCCGGGGAATCGGCGCGGTTCCAGGGCGCCGCCAACACCCTGGCCGGCAACGCCAAGTGGTGGGATGTGCAGGTCACGCCGATGCTCGATGAGGCCGGTCAGCCGGAGAAGATCCTCTGCATCTCCCGGGACATCACCGCCACCCGCGAGGCCGAGGAGCAGTTGCGCCGCCTCAACGAGTCCCTGGAACAGCGGGTCCAGGCGCGCACCCAGGAGCGCGACCGGATCTGGCAACTGTCCACCGACCTGATGCTGGTGGCGGATTTCAACGGGCGCATCGTTGCCGTGAACCCGGCCTGGACCCGACTGCTGGGCTGGCAGCGGCACGAACTCGAAGGCAGCAGCTTCTACGATTTCATCCACCCCCAGGACAGTGTGGCGGCGGTCAACGCCTGCACCGAACTGGCGCTGGGTCAGAGTTTTTCACGGGTGGAAAACCGCTTTCGGCACAAGGACGGCAGCTATCGCTGGGTGTCCTGGAGTGCCGTGCCCGACCCCCAGCACCTGCATGCCGTGGGGCGTGACATTCAGGCCGAGCGTGAAGCCGCGCAGGCGCTGCGCAAGACCGAAGACATCTTGCGTCAGGCACAGAAGATGGAGGCGGTGGGGCAACTGACGGGTGGGGTCGCCCACGACTTCAATAACCTGCTGACGGTGATCCGCTCGTCCACTGACCTGCTGCGGCGCAATCTCAGCGAGGAGCGCCGGCAGCTGTACATCGATGCGATTTCCGACACCGTGGACCGCGCCAGCAAGCTCACCGCCCAGCTCCTGGCCTATGCCCGCCAGCAGAACCTGCGCCCGGAAACCTTCGACGTCGGCGTCAGCGTGCAACTGCTGGCACAGATGATCAATCCGCTGATCGGCGCCTGCATCGAACTGCGTATCGAACTGCCGCAGCAAGCGTGCTGCATCCATGCCGACGCCGGCCAGTTCGATACCGCGCTGATCAACATGGCGGTCAATGCCCGGGACGCCATGCAGGGCGAGGGCCTGCTGGTGATTGCCGTGGAGCGGGTGGCGCAGATTCCCGCCAGCGCCAGCCAGGGCGCCCAGAACGGCGACTTTGTCGCGGTGTCCCTGACCGACACCGGTGCCGGCATCGACCCGCAGCAGATCGAGCGGATCTTCGAGCCCTTCTTCACCACCAAGGAGGTGGGCAAGGGCACTGGGCTGGGCCTGTCCCAGGTGTTCGGTTTTGCCAAGCAGTCTGGCGGTGGCCTGGTGGTCCACAGTCAGCCGGGGCAGGGCACGCGCTTTACCTTGTACCTGCCGCGCTCTGAAGCTGTGGTCAGCCCGGTAGCGGCCCCTTGTCCGGGGCCGCTGCAGGTGGATGGCCAGGGGGCCACGCTGCTGGTGGTCGAAGACAATCCCGAAGTGGGCGTGCTGCTGGCCCAGGCCTTGAACGAGCTGGGCTACCAGACCGAATGGGCCACCAGCGCTATCGAGGCACTGCGTCGCCTGAGCCAGGAGCCGGGGGTGTTCCAGGCGGTGTTTTCCGATGTGGTGATGCCCGGCATGAGCGGCATCGAGCTGGCCACCCGCATCCGCAGCGATTACCCCGGGCTGCCGGTGATCCTCACCAGCGGCTACAGCCCGGCCCTGGCCCAGGGCCAGACCCGGGAGTTCGTGTTCCTGCAGAAACCCTACTCGGTGGCGGCCCTGGCCCAGGCCTTGAGTGCCGCGATCGGCAACGACCCGCCGCTGTGATGCAGGCCGCCGCCGTCTATGGCTGGTGGCTGCCCTTCATCCACTCCTGGGCCGAGCGCCACAGGCAGATCCCCAGGAAATAGGCTGAAGCCGCCAGCCACAGGCCCATGATCGACGGGCTGTGCAAGGGGTGGCTGAGGATCAGCAGCGCGCCACTGAGCAGCCAGACGAAGGTCACGATGATGTTCAGCCCCATCCACTTGCGTACCCGGAACGGATGCAGGAACTGCACCCGAGTGGCGGTCAGCAGGGCCAGGGCGAAGATGCTCAGCAAGCTCAGCCAGGGGCCGGGCTCGATCAGGTAGAAGCACAGGGCGACCACGTTCCAGGCGGCGGGAAAACCCTGGAAGTAGTTGTCGTGGCTCTTCATGTTGACGTTGCAGAAGCACAGCAGCGACGACAGCAGGATCAGCGAGGTGGCCAGCAGTGCGCTGTACTCCGGCAGAGGAATGTAGCGGTAGATGAACAACGCCGGGATGAACACGTAGGTCAGGTAGTCGATCACCAGGTCGAGCACCGAACCGTCGATGTTGGGCAGCACCGAGCGGGTGTTGACCTTGCGCGCCAGGGAGCCGTCGACGCCATCCACCAGCAGCGCCACCCCCAGCCACAACAGGCAGGCCTTGGGCTGGTTTTCAAACAGTGCCAGGGTGGCGAGCAGGGCGCTGACCACTCCGGTGGCGGTGAAGCCATGGGCGCCCCAGGCTTTGATTCTGGCGATTTGCAGGGTCGATATCACGGGGCATTTCTCCGGCGGCTGTGGTTCCCGGACACCCCGCGGTGTGCAAGCGGCGGCGCGGGTCCAGGTTGCAGTTATCGACCGGAAAGCCTGGCAGAAGGTTCAGCCTCACTCCTGAATCAGGCTCGATCCGGGCCCTGCGGTCCTTGTCGCCCTCCAGGGAACCGAGCTGGCTGAGGTCAAGGGTCGAAGGGGATTTCCTGAGTCTAGGCGCCATGGCCCAAGCAACAAGAAAAACGCCACCTGGCGTTGAAGGCCGGTGGCGTTTTTTATTGGGCGCCCCAGGGGACACGCTGTTGTACAGCTCGGTTACTTTGCCGCCTCCAGGGCGCTGAGCAGCGCATGGGCGGCCTTGATCCGTTCCTCGTTGGGGTAGTTCTTGTTGGCCAGCAGGACAATGCCAATCTGTTGGCTCGGGACAAACAGCACGTAGGCGCCGAAGCCGCTGGTGGAACCGGTCTTGTTGTACAAGGCGTCGGCCTTGGGCGGTTGGGCCGGAGTCAGCCAGTGCACCGGATGCGGTTCGAGGGCCATTGGCGTCGAGTTGCCTGCCAGCAGCCGTGCCAGGGGCACCGGGTAGGCGTAGCGCTCCCAGCCCAGGCCCTGGGTCATGTCGCCGACCCGGTAATAGCCGCTCTGGGTGCTGGCGATGGCTTTTTGCAGCGTGTCGTCCAACGGCTGGGGTTGCAGGTTATCGGCAACGAACTGCAGCAGGTCCGGGGCACTGGTCTTGACCCCGTAGGCCTCGGCATCCAGGGGGCCGGGGCTGACCCGGATCGGCTTGTTCTGCTTGTCATAGCCCTGGGCGTAGTGGGCCTGCTGGTCCTTGGGCACCTGGAGGTAGCTGTGCTTGAGCCCCAGTTTGGGGAACAGGCTCTTTTCCAGCAGTTGAGCGTACGGTTGGCCCAGGCTGCGGGCGGCGAGGTAGCCGAACAGGCCGATGCTGGGGTTGGAATACAGACGCTGGGTGCCCGGGCTGAAGGTGGGCTTCCAGGTGTTGTAGTAATCCAGGGTCTTGTCCTCGCCCTGGACGTCGTCGGGGAACTGCAGCGGCAGGCCACCGGCACTGTAGGTGCCCAACTGCAACAGGCTGATGCCGTCGAAGGCACTGCCGCGCAGGGCCGGCCAGTACTGGCTGGCGTGGTCCTCGAGGGCCAGCTTGCCGCTGGCCTGGGCGTAGCCGGCCAGGGTCGCGCTGAAGGTCTTGCTCACCGAACCCACTTCGAACAGGGTGTCGTTGTCCACCGGCTGTTGATTGTCCTTGGAGGCAAGGCCGTAATTAAAGTAATGTCGCTTGCCGTTGGCGATGATCGCCACTGCCATGCCGGGAATGCCCTGCTGTTGCATCAGCGGACGGATGGTGGCATCCACGGTGGTTTTCAGACGGCTGTCCTGGGGGGGCTCGGCCAGGGCGTCGACGCTGCCGAGGAGCAATACGCAGGCGCTGATGATGCCTAATCCGGTTGAGGTTTTATGGCGCATGATGGGCTGTTTTCCATGGGTTCTGATTTTTTTTGCCGCCTATTCCCAGCGGCTTTCCGGCTTCGGGGTTCTTTGCCCGAACCCCGGAGGCGCAGTGCTTGCGGAGTCTTTCCGGGAAGGGAGGACGTGGTCAGCGCTGCGCGAGCGAGGCCAATGTAGGCAGTCTGCGCAGGATCGGCAAACGACGATATTTCGCAGGAGCCATTAGAAAAACTAGGGAATGCCCATGCTCCGTCCACACCTGCCCTTGAACGCGCTGCGGGCTTTCGAAGCCTCGGCCCGTCATTTGAGTTTCACCCGCGCCGCCATCGAACTCTGTGTGACCCAGGCGGCGGTCAGCCATCAGGTCAAGAGCCTGGAGGCCCAGCTCAACGTCACCCTGTTCAAGCGCTTGCCCCGGGGGCTGATGCTGACCAGCGAAGGCGAGACCCTGCTGCCGGTGCTGCGTGAGTGCTTCGACCGCATCGCCCAGACCCTTGGGCGTTTCGAGGGTGGGCACTACCGCGAAGTGCTGACGGTGGGGGCCGTAGGCACCTTTGCCGTGGGCTGGCTGTTGCCGCGCCTGGGGGATTTCCAGGCGCGCTATCCCTTTGTCGACCTGCGCCTGAGCACCAACAACAACCGTGTCGACGTGGCCGCCGAAGGCCTGGACTACGCCATCCGTTTTGGCACGGGAGCCTGGCACGGCATCGAGGCCCTGGAGCTGTTGCAGGCGCCGCTGTCGGTCTTGTGCATACCGCAGATCGCCCACCAGTTGCACAGCCCGGCGGACCTGCTGGGCCAGACCCTGTTGCGCTCCTATCGCACCGATGAATGGCCGCAATGGTTCCAGGAGGCGGGACTGGGCGGCGGCAGCCCCTTGCCCCAGAGCATTGTCTTCGACTCCTCCCTGGGCATGCTCGAAGCGGCGCTGCAAGGACTGGGGGTGGCCCTGGCGCCGCCGCTGATGTTCGAGCGGCAACTGGCCAGCGGGGCGGTGGTGCAGCCGTTCGACATCGGTATCGTCACCGGCAGCTATTGGCTGACGCGCTTGCAGTCGCGGGCGCAAACCCCGGCCATGAGCGCCTTCAAGGCCTGGCTGCTGGAGGCGGTGGCCGCAGGCCCTCATCAATAGCGCCAATGCCCCGGCGTCCAGAGCCGCTGGCCGGTGTGGCCAGTGGCTTGGCTCAGCCCCGTGGGCCCGGCACAATCCTCGACCTTGCAGGGCAGGCGCCGGCATCGTGCCGATGGCCGGCATGCCCCGGGAGTGTGGAGGAAGGTGGATGCCCGTCTTGAAACAGCAGGACCAGGACCCGGACGCGATTGCACGTCCGGTATGTGCCCTGCGCATCTCGATGCAAGAAGAGCGCTGGGAACGGCCGTGGCACAGCCATCGCAAGGCCCAGTTGCTGTTTCCCGCGGGCGGTGTGCTCAGTTGCGAGAGCGCCGAGGGCCTGTGGCTGGCGCCGCCGCAGTGCGCGGTGTGGATTCCCAGCGCGATCGAGCATCGGGTCCAGGGGCTGGAGAACGCCCAGGGTTATTGCCTGTTGGTCGAGCCCGAGCACGCCCGGTCGTTGCCGCAGGCCTGCTGCACCCTGGTGATGTCGCCGCTGTTGCAGGAGTTGCTCAAGCGCTGTGCGCAACTGCCGTTCCTGTATGACCAGGACGGCGCTGCCGGGCGCCTGGTCGCGGTGACCCTGGATGAGCTGGCGGTCGCGCCCCGTGAGCAGATCCACCTGCCCATGCCCCGGCACGCACAGCTGCGGCGTCTGGCCCAGCAGATCCTTGAACAGCCGCAGCGGCGCCTGAGCCTTGGGCAATGGGGCGAGCAGATCGGCCTCAGCGAACGCAGCCTGAGCCGCTTGATCGTGGCCGAGACCGGCCTGAGTTTCGGTCGCTGGCAGCGCCAGTTGCACATCCTCCTGGGGCTCAAGCAATTGGGCCGGGGCGACTCGGTGGAGTGTGTGGCGCTGACCCTGGGCTATGACAGCGCCAGCGCCTTTATCCGCATGTTCAAGAAAACCGTGGGCCAGCCGCCGGGGCGGTTTTTTGCCGAGCGTCGGCAAGCCCTGGAAAACCACGCCCTGTAGCCGCTGCCGAGCCCGCGAGGCTGCGAAAAGGCCCGCAGGGCCTTGCCTGGCGATGCCTGGTCAAATTCAAGATCGCGGTGGCCGCCAGGTCAGAGTGCCGCCTGTGGCAGTGGCAATATCTGGCTGGATTGATCAATAACTTGTCGATCTCGGCTGATGCGGACAGTGGTTCTCGGGAAGATGATAAGCATTCTTGTTTGTCAGCTTCTGGAGGTGTTCCCATGTACTTCGATCATCAGCATTTTCCCCTGGTCTGGATGCGTCGCGCCGAAGGCGCAGGACAGCCGGTAGTCGACCCTTACCAGCAGCTGGAGGCGCTGACGCAGCGTGCCCAGGCTTTTGTCCTGATGAGCGATCTGATACCTGAGCCCGAGCAGCGCAACAGCGCTCAGGGCAAGGCGTTGCTCAAGCAGGGCTCGATGTGGACCAAGTGCAACAAGGCGGCGATCCGCCGCTGGATCAAGGCGATGATCGTCATCGCCCCGCAGCCGGAGAACCAGGCGCAGGTCGAGGCTTTTGCCAGGACCTATGAGCAGTTCTGGGGCTACCCACTGCTGCACAGTGCCTCGCCGCTGGCGGCCATCAGCCTGGCCCAGCAACTGCTGGCGCCACCGCGCAGCAACCTGCACAACTGGTGAAGGCGGCGCGGCTGCCGTCAGCCGCGCAGGTGCTCGGGGACGTTGGCGGTGATCACCTTGCCCATGCTGACCCGGGGTTCAACCTGATACCCCAGGGCCTGGTAGAAGCCCTGCACCGCGGCGTTGCTGCTGAGGATCTGCAGGTTGATCTTCAGGCAGCCGCGGGCGCCCAGGGCCTGCTCGCCATGGCGCACCAGGGCCCGGCCGGTGCCGAGCCGGCGCTGTTGCGGGTCCACCGCCAGGGAGTACAGCCAGCCACGGTGGCCGTCGTAGCCGGCCATTAAAGTGCCGATGACCTGAGCTTCGGCCAGTGCGACGAAGAACAGCCCGTCATCCACGGCGAGCTTGCGGTCGATGGCCAGCTCCGGGGCGTTGTGGGCGGTGTCGTAACCGAAGACACGCTCCCACAGTTCGATCACCGGCTGGCGGTGCTGGGTGTTGCGGTACTCGACGAGTTGGATCATGGCGTGGGCTCGATAAAGGGTTGAGCACCGGAGCGCGGGTATGGCCGGTGGCAGGTTTCAGTCCTGGTGGCCGGGCCAGGTTTCGGTGGGGAAATAGGCCTCCAGCCCAGGTTCCTTGTGGTCCACGCCATCCCGGGTCCAGTAGCAGCTCAAGCGCGAGTAGTTGTCCAGGTCGCCACGGACCAGGCAGGTGGCGCTGTGCCCGGGCTCGCTGAAGCGCAACACATCGGCCTCGGCCATGGTGGCCCGCTCCACCTTGCCGATGGCGGTGGTGGTCTTGCCGTTGATGGTCTTGACCAGGGTCAGGGCCTGGTTTTCATAGCGGATCACCGCGGTGCCGGAGTAGGTCGGGCCGCCGTCCGGCTCCTTGCCGATCAGCATGAACTGGCCGGGCACCATGCTGTAGTAGACGTGCGGCTCCTGGTCCTGCTTCGGCGCGGCCTGGGCCGCGAGGCTGGCCAGCAGCAGGCCGAGAAGGGGGGCGCGGGAGAAATGCGGCATCGGTGCTCACTCCTGTTGAGGCGGGGGGCCATGATTCCAGACTTGGCGTTGCAGATAAATGCCCGGGCGGCTAGCGGTGTTCGATCACCAGGATTGCCGTGGTGTCGGCTTCCAGAGCTTCAAACACATGCGGCTGGTCGGCGCTGTAGCGGAGGTAGTCGCCGGCATTCAGGCTGATCGGGTTGTCCGCCGGCCCGGCCAAGGCCCGTCCACGGGCAATCACCAGGTGTTCCACGGTGCCCGGCAAATGCGCCTTGGATTGCCGCGGCTGGCCGGGCTGGACGTTGAGGCGGTACAGATCGCGCTGCGCTCCGGGTGGGCAGTGGTCTAGCAAGGTCGCCGCATAATGGGCGTCCTCGGCGTGGGCGGTGGTGCCTTCATGGGCACGGATGACCTTCAACTGATCCGCCGGCTGTTCGAAAAAACGTGTGACCTGCAGGCCCATGGCCTGGGCCAGGGCCCACAGGGTCTCGATGCTCGGGTTGCCCATTCCGGCTTCCAGCTGGGACAGGGTGGACTTGGCCACGGCCGCCCGCTTGGCCAGTTCCGAGACGGAAAAACCGGCGTTCAGACGTTCGCGCTTGATGGCTATGGCCAGCTGGCCAATGGGTGAAAGGGTGCTTGCTTCGTTCGTTTTGTCGTTCATTTGTCTGTTAAATCATCCTTGTTTCCCTTGACGCAGAGAAAATGCGATGTTCATTATATTGGATAAATGTTCGATATAAAAACAAAAGGAGTTTCCCGGATGATTGTGCGGTACAGGGCAAACTCATGGGGCTGAGCCTGCGGTTGGTGGTGATTCCGTATCACGAGATCTGCCTGATGATGCATTGCCTGGCCCATCTGCAACTGTGTTTGGGGGATTGGCTGGTGGCTGGGCAGACCCACCTGTTCGTCGAATCACCCCGCTGGTACAGCCGCTAGCGCCGGGCACTGTACGGGGGCGGTCAAGCAAGGGGATCAGCGCCGTTGGCGGGCGCTGGGGTGTGGCGTCAGACCTTGAGCACCTTGCCGCTGGCGGCCACTGCCAACAGCAGCACGGCGATCAGGCCGAACGCCATGCTCAGGCTGCTGCCATGGGCAACGAAACCGATCACCGCGGGGCCGGCAAGGATGCCGGCATAGCCCAGGGTGGTGATGGCCGGTACGGCGATGCTCTCCGGCATGACCTGCTGTTTGCCCACGGCGCTGTAGAGCACCGGCACGATGTTCGAGCAACCCGCGCCCACCAGGGCATAGCCCAGCAGCGCCGCTTCCCAGGCCGGGGCCAGGGTCGCCAGCAGCAGGCCGGCGGCGGCGGTGCTGCCGCCGATGACGATCACCCGGCGCGCACCCAGGCGATGGACGATGGCATCGCCGGTCAGGCGGCCCAGGGTCATGGTCAGGGCAAAGGCGGCGTAACCCAGGCCGGCGTAGGCTGCATCCAGGTCGCGCTCGGCGGTGAGAAACACGGCGCTCCAGTCCAGCACCGCGCCCTCGGCGAGGAACACCACGAAGCACAGGCAGCCGATGAACAGCACCACGCCATGGGGCACGGCAAAGGCCGGGCCCGAGCTCTGGCTGCCGTAGGGCAGCATGTGCGGCGCGGCCTTGAGCAGCGCCAGCAGCGTCAGGACGATCACCACCAGGGTCGCGCCCAGCGGCGACAGGCCGAGGCCGAGCAAGGCGCTGACCCCCGCGGCACCGACGATCCCGCCCAGGCTGAACAGCCCGTGAAAGCCCGACATCATGGTCTTGCCGCTGGCCCGTTCGACGATCACCGCTTGCAGGTTGACCGTGGAGTCCACGCCACCCAGGCCGGCGCCGAACATGAACAGCGCCGCCATTAGCAGCGGGATCGAGCTCAGGGTCGCCAGCAGCGGCAGGGCCAGGCAGATCAGCAAGGTGCCACCGGCCATCACCCGGCGGCAGCCGAAGCGCCCGGCCAGGGCCCCGGCAATCGGCATCGCCAGGATCGAACCCACCCCCAGGCACAACAGCAGCAGGCCCAGGGTGCCTTCGTCGAGCCCGGCCCGGGCCTTGGCATAGGGCACCAGCGGGGCCCAGGCGGCGATGCCGAAACCGGCGATGAAAAAGGCGATGCGCGTGGACATCTGTTCGAGGCGGCCGGGGGTGGCCTGCAGGTGAGTGTTGCTGGCAGTCATAAAAATCCTTGGCGGTCAGGTGCCAGCGAGGGGGGCAACGCTGGCTGACCGGTTGTGCTGTCGCACCGATCCCTTGTTCATGCAGCCTGGTATCGGTGGCGCCTTCAGAAGGCTTCGAGGGTGGCCGGGGGGATTGTGACAAAACTAACGGTTGAAGGTTGCAGAAAAACCCAACCGGGGCCACGAACGGAACATTCGTCGCCGCCTCGGCAATGCTTGAGGCATTCCACGGCCGCTGCTGTTGGCGGAAATATTAGTGCGCAGGGGGCGCATCTATTGCGCATAATCGGCGGCTTTTGCACAAAATCATTCCACTGTGCGCCGTTGTTTTCCGGAGTTGCGCCGTTCATGAACACCAGTCTCGATGCCTATGACCTGAAGCTGCTCGCCGAGCTGCAACGCGATGCCAGTACCGCGCAAAGCGAACTGGGCCTGCGGGTCAACCTGTCCACGGCGGCGGTCAATCGGCGGCTCAAGCGCCTGATGGACGAGGGTGTGATCGAGCGCTATACCGCGCAAGTCGCCCCGGATGCCCTCGGCCATGAGCTGAGCATCATCGTCGAGGTGGAAGTGGAAAGTGAGCGCATCGACCAGATCGATGCGCTCAAGCGCAGTTTCCAGGCCTGTCCCCAGGTCCAGCAGTGCTACTACGTGGCCGGTGAATGCGACTTCGTGCTGATTTTCTGCGTGCGCAACATGGCCCAGTACACCCAGCTGACCCGCGAACTGTTCTTTGGCAATGACAACGTCAAGCGCTTCAAGACCCTGGTGGCGATGAACCGGGTCAAGGTCGGGCTCCAGGTGCCCACCGACGGTTGAGGCTCAAGGGGTCTGCAGCGCCTCCAGCAGAAAATCGATGAACACCCGGACTTTCTGTGACAGGTGGCGCTGGCTGGGGTACAGCGCGTAGATCTGGCGGCTGGGCAGGCGTTGTTCCGGTAACACGCGCAGCAGTTGGCCGCTGTCCAGGAGCGGTTGGGCGACAAAGCCGGGCAGGGCGCCGATGCCCAGACCGGCCACCAGCATGTCGCCGAGCAGCAGGCTGTTGTCCACGGCAAAGTGCACCGGCAGCTCCAGCCGGGTCTGGCCTTCCGGGCCCTCCAGTTGCCAGCGCCCGGGGTGCTCCGCCAGCCGGTAGGCCAGGCAGCGGTGGCGATGCAGGTCGGCAATGGCGCTGGGCGTGCCCTGGGCCTGGAGATAGGCCGGCGCGGCACAGATCACCTGCTCAACCTGACCCAGGTGACGCGCGATCAAGGTCGAATCCTCCAGTTGCCGGCGAATCCGCAGGGACACGTCGAAGCCTTCGCCCACCACATCCAGCACCTGATCGTTGAGGGTCAGGTCCACCTGCAATTGCGGGTAGCGCTGCATGAAGGCCACCAGGATCGGCGACAGCACCTTGAGCCCGAAGGACAGCGGCGCATTGATCCGCAGGCGGCCACCGGGTTCGTGGCTGCCGGCCTGGGTGGCGCGCTCCAGGGCGTCCAGCTCATCGAGCAGATGACAGCATTCATTGAAGTAACTCTGCCCGGCTTCCGAGAGGCTCATCCGTCGGGTGGTGCGCAGGATCAGCAGGCTGCCCAGGCGCTCTTCCAGTTGCCGCACCTGCTTGCTGACGGCGGCGGTGGATTGCCCGAGGTCGGCGGCGGCCTGGCTGAAGCTGGCCCGTTCCACCACCCGGCGAAAGGTGCGCATGGCCATCAGTACGTCCATATTGTTTCCCCTGGGTTGAATATCTATCCACGAATCGGCTGATTATCTCTGATTGATCCCTCAATACCATGGGCACTTCATTTCACAGGAGTGTTGTCATGGCTCATCACGCAATGTCCAAAATCCTTCCTGGGGTGCTCGCCCTGGCCCTTTTCAGCGGTAGTTGCAGTGCCGCCACTGCGGCCCGGGCCGAGGTGGGGATCAGCCCTTGGGGGCCCAAGGATGAGATCGGTCGCTTGAACCTGATCACCCCCGAGTCCCGGGCGGCGATCATGGCCCGGGTCAGCGGCGAGCAGGCCTACGACCTGGCCGTGGATTATTTTGTCGGCATGCCCAGCTGGCAGGCTGCTGGAGATCCGCCCTATCAGATGTGGATGACCCATACGCCCCACGGCAATGTGGTCGCCGATCCGATGCAGGTCGGCGAACCGATGAACCAGCACGTCAGTTACAGCGGTTCGGCGGTATCGATGTACGCCCATATGGGCACCCATATCGACGCCCTCAACCACTTTGGCCTCAACGGCAAGATCTGGAACGGCTACCGCGCCGATCAGCATCTGGGGGACCGGGGCTGGAACGTCACCGGGGCGGAAAAACTGCCGCCGATCATTGCCCGCGGAGTGCTGATCGATGTGGCTGCGGCCAAGGGGCTGGAACAGCTGGCGGACAGCTACCGGGTGACCCGCGCCGACCTGCAACAGGCCCTGGCCAAACAGAAGGTGGCGCTGGAGAAGGGCGACGTGGTGCTGATCCGCACCGGGCGCATGCGTGACTACGATAATGCCCAGCGCTATATGGCCAACCCGCCGGGGCTGAGCCTGGATGCGGCGAAGTTCCTGGTGGAAGAGGGCGGCGCCATGGTGGTGGGAGCGGACAACCTCAGCTTCGAAACCTTCCCTTCCGAGGTCGAGGGCAATTACCTGCCGTTGCACACTTACCTGCTGGCGATGCAGGGCGCGCCGATCCTGGAGCTGGTGAACCTGGAAGGCTTGTCCCGGGACAAGGTCTATCAGTTCGCCTTTATCGGCGCCTCACTCAAACTGCGGGGTGCCGACGCGGCGCCGATCCGGCCCATGGCCTTGCCCATTCGCTAGCCCGGCGGATGGTTGTTCTTCAGCAGCGCGCGGTGTCCACCCAGGCTTCTTGGTTCCCCTGGCCGAGCCGCTGGATTGTCCGTAATGTCAGCGGCTCGGTTTTTTTCTGGAGGCGGTGTGATGGCGGCGTTCTACGATGCCCGGGGCAATATCTATGGCGTGGTGTCGCCCGAGGCGCTGCGCAGCCTGGGCATTGCCTTGCCCGATACGGCGGCGCAGGCGGCCCTGGACCGGCGGCGGTGGGCTGTGCAGGCCATCGCCGCGCTGTGTGACTGGGCGCCGGGAGCTCGGCCGCAAGGGGCCAAGGCTCATCGCTGTGACGGCTTGTTGGTGGGGCCGTTTCAGGCCGGTGCGCCTTTCGATCTGCTGATCGTTAATACCGACGGCACCCTGGCCGAGCGCAGCGGCAATGGCCTGACGATTTTTTCCCAAGCCCTCACCGAACAAGGGCTGATGGCGGTCGAAGGCGAGACGCTATTGCGGGTGCATCATGACCAGCGCGGTGGCGACTCGCCGGTGATCACGGCGGTGGAGCCGGCGCGGGTGGCGGGGGTGTCGGGGTTCTGGCTGGATCTCGGGCAGCCGTGCTTCGGACCTGAGGCGGTGGCAGCTGATGGGGTGCAAAGCCTGACCTTCAATGGTTGCCAACTGAGCCGGGTCGCGCCCTTGCAAGCGTTGAATGCGCAGTGGCAGCACAGCCAGTTCGTGCGTATCGGCAATCCCCATTGCGTGACCCTGGTGGAGGCGGCCGATGCTTTGCCGAGCAACCCGCAGATGCTCGAACCGCCGCTGTTCGAGGGCCTGACCCGTATCGCGTTCGCCCGGCCCATCGGCAACGGC
Source organism: Pseudomonas sp. 50_B (assembly GCF_017491625.1). Lineage (NCBI taxonomy): Bacteria > Pseudomonadati > Pseudomonadota > Gammaproteobacteria > Pseudomonadales > Pseudomonadaceae > Pseudomonas > Pseudomonas sp. 50_B. The sequence goes on along the minus strand of NZ_JAFGYX010000035.1, from coordinate 25,609 downwards.
CAGCCCTGTCCGGCCGGGGTCAACTTGCAATGGGCCATGCGCGCAGGTGAAGGGCGCATCGCGGCCCGGGTTTTCGAGCGTGGCGAAGGTCCCACCGCGTCGTCCGGCACCAGCGCCAGCGCTGTGGCTTGCGCGGCCTGGCGGGTGGGCTGGGTTCAGGCCGGACGGGTCGAAGTGCTGATGCCGGGCGGCACCGCGCCGTTGCTGTTGCAAGAGACCGATGGGGTGTTAACCCGGGTGAGCCTGTTTGGCACGGCGTGGGCCCTGGCTGACTGAGCAGGGCGCCGCCGTGGCGCTGGCCGGGTGCAAAACGGCTGGGGTTTATGTAGCGTGGCGGCAGTCGTGGCCTATCTCCCGATACCGCCCGCATTCATGGAAAGGATTCGACATGCAAAAAGGAATGCCCCGCCGCGCCTTGCTCAAAGGCTCGGTTATGGCTCTGGGGGCTTTAGTCGCTGGCAGCCTTGGCGGTTGCCTGACCAGCCAGCTGTACGAAAGCCGCGCCAGCAATGAGGTCTATACGGAAACCGTCAGCCAGTTCTACATCACGGCGGACGAGCAGAGCTTTGTCATCCTTGGCAAGAAGTACCACTACTTCGTGAGGGTCGATCCCGAGTTGCTCAAGGCCATCAAGTCGGATCTGCACGGAAAAATGCAGGCCGAGTTTTCGCAGATTCTCGTCAATGCGGGGCAGAACCTGGACGGTAACCTGCTCCTGAGAATTCCCGGGCTGGACCAGCTCGACGCCCAGCAGATCGAGGCAGCCAAGGCCTTGGGTTTCGTGGTGGCGAGGTCGCAGAACGCCCTGTTGCACCGCTATGCCATTCGCGGCAGCCGCTTTAAGTCCAAGCGGGATATCAGCGCCTATCAGGCCAACCCGTTGAACAGCACCTACACCTTGCAGTTCTCGGCGTACCGGGAGAAGAGCAAGGTCGGCCAGGTGCTGTTGACGCCGGTGACCCTCACCGCAGACGGGGTGTTGACGATCCTCGCCCTGCCGCTGTTGCCGGTGGCGTTCATGGCGGCCCAGCCGTTTCGGGTCAAGTAAGCATCGCCACCGTCAGTCGCCGGCCAGTTGCACCTGGGCCATCTGTCGTTGCATCAGCACCTTGCCGTGGCGGATCGAATACAGCGGCAGGCCTTGGCTGCGGAGCATTTCGTAATCGCTGTCGGCCGAGAGGATCAGCAGGTTCGCCGGCCGACCTTCCTCAAGGCCGTAGCCTTCGCCCAGGGCCAGGGCCTTGGCGCTGTTGTCGGTGACCAGGTCCAGGGCGCTTTGCAGGTTGCTGTAGCCGAGCATGTGGCAGATGTGCAGGCCGGCTTCGAGCACCCGCAGGATGTTGCCGTTACCCAGGGGGTACCAGGGATCGACGATCGAGTCCTGGCCGAAGCAGACGTTCATCCCGGCATCCAGCAGCTCCTTGACCCGGGTCACGCCGCGGCGTTTCGGGAAGCTGTCGAAGCGCCCCTGCAGGTGGATGCTTTCGGTGGGGCAGGAGACAAAGCTGATGCCCGAGTGGCCCAGCAAGCGAAACAGCTTGGCGCAGTAGGCGTTGTCGTAGGAACCCATGGCGGTGGTGTGGCTGGCGCTGACCCGCGAACCCATGCCGCGGCTGCGGGCTTCCTCGGCCAGCACTTCGAGAAAGCGCGAGTGCGGGTCGTCGGTTTCGTCGCAGTGCACGTCCACCAGGCAGCCTGTGCGTTCGGCCAGGTCCATGAGGAACTTCACCGAGCTGACGCCCTGGTCGCGGGTGTATTCGAAATGGGGGATGCCGCCCACCACATCGGCGCCCAGGCGGATGGCTTCCTCCATCAGCTCGCGGCCATTGCGGAACGATTCGATGCCCTCTTGAGGGAAGGCGACGATCTGCAGGTCGATCAGGTGCGCGCTTTGCTCGCGCACTTCCAGCATGGCCTTGAGGGCGGTGAGGTCGGGATCGGTGACGTCGACGTGGGTGCGCACGTGCTGGATGCCGTGGGCGGCCAGGGAGCGGATGGTTTTGTGGGCGCGGGCGCGGGTGTCTTCGGCGGTGATGGTGGCTTTGCGTTCGCCCCAGCATTCAATGCCTTCGAACAGGGTGCCGCTCATGTTCCAGCGCGGTTCGCCGGCGGTGAGGGTGGCGTCCAGGTGAATGTGCGGTTCGACGAAGGGCGGCACCACCAGGTTGCCGCCGGCATCCAGGTGTTCGGGGCCGAAGGCCGGGACGGCGCCGGAGGTGTCGGCGCCTTGCAGGACAATGCGGGCGATGCGGCCGTTTTCCAGGTGCAGTTGGTACAGACCTTCACGGTGGCGCAGGCGGGCGTTGGTGATCAGCATCGGAGCAGTTCCTCGGGTCGGGCAATCAGTGGTTCAGCCGTCGGATCAGGGCAGGTCCTTGTCCCACGGTCGTTGGACGGCCCCCGGTCAGGCGTTAATGCGCGGTGCGGCAGGGGCAGGGTGTTGCGTGACCGGGCCATGATAGACCCGGAAGGTGCCGGGTGAGCAAATCAGGCCTGGATGTCGGCGGCCTGGGGGACGCGTGCGCCTAGCATCGCGCTCAACAGGATGTAGCTCAGGCCGGCAGCCGCGATGCCCACCAGCGGCGCGACCCAGGGCGAGCAGAAAGCCGCCAGGGTGCCCAGGCCATAGGCGCACAGCCCTGGCCAGTTCCAGGCCGGCAACTGGCTGTCGGCCAGACGCGGATAGCGGCCGCGCCAGCGATAGAAGAAGTCGGCCATGATCACCCCGCCAATCGGCGGAATCACCGTGCCCAGCAGCACCAGATAAGGCACCAGCAAGTCGTACATGCCGAGCATCGCCAGCAGGGTGCCGATCAGCGCGCCCACCAGGGTCACGGTCTTGCGCCGCTGGGTGCGCAGCAGGTTGCAGCCGGCCACGGCGAAGTTGTAGATGGTGTTGTCCTAGGTGCTCCAGATGTTCAGCAGCAGCATGGCCATGGCCGCCATGGCGAAGCCTTGCAGCAGCAAGACTTCCACCACGTCCGGCTGCTGGTAGACGATGGCGCCGTAGGCACCGATCAGCACCATCAGGCCGTTGCCGATGAAGAAACCGATCAGGCTGGCGCTCACCGCCACCCGCGCCGAGCGGGAGAAACGGGTCCAGTTGGTGGCCTGGGTGGCACCGCTGACAAAGGTGCCGAACACCAGGGTCAGGGCGGTGGACAGGTCCATGGTGGCGCTGGGGCTGAGGGCCAGCAGGCCGTCGAGACCGCCGACCTGGGTGGTCGCCACCGTCATCGACAGCACCAGCAGCAGACCCATGGCCGGCACCGCGATCCACGACAGGATCTCCAGGCCGCGATAACCGACATAGGCGGTGGCGCAAAAGGCCATGCCGAACAGCAGCATCAGTCCCAGCACCGCGCCCTGATCCAGCTGGAAATACTTGCCCAGCACCACCGCCGCGGTGGCGGTGCCCCAGGCGTACCAGCCGACCTGGGTCAGGCCGAGGATCAGGTCGCTGAGCTTGCTGCCCCGTTCACCGAAGCACAAGCGCCCCATCAGCACCGTGTTCAGCCCGCTCTTGAAGGCGATGTAGCCCAGGCTCGCGGCGTAGATCCCCAGCAGCAGGTTGCCGAGGACAATCACCATCAGCAGGGTGGTGAAGTCGAACGCCACCCCCAGCTTGCCGCCGGCGAACATGGTGGCGGTGAAGAAGGTGAAGCCCAGCAGCACCATGGCCATGGAGGCCAGGCCCTTGCGGGCGTGCTGCGGAACTTCGCTCAAGGGGTAGTCATTGCCGGGTTCGTGCTGGGTCATGGGCCTGTCCCTGGTCGCAGTGGTGCCTCGCTGTTGCAGGCGCCGTGCCAAACGGGTCGCCGGAGCGGGTGCCCCAGCAGTTATAGCCGATGCCTGCGGGCCTGCCCCGGCTGCAGGCCGCGCCGGGGCGAAAATGGTGCACGGGCGCACTGCCTCGTGGCCGGGGTCAGTCCTGATCGGGGTTGAAGATGCTTTCGATAGGCATCTGGAAGGCCCGGGCGATCTTGAACGCCAGGGGCAGGCTGGGGTCGTAGCGCCCGGTCTCGATGGCATTCACCGTCTGCCGGGACACCTCAAGCCGGGTGGCCAGCTCGGCCTGGGACCAGCCTTTGAGGGTGCGCAATTCGCGCAGTTGGTTGTTCATCGGTAGCGCCGCCAGCCGACCACCGTGGCCAGGGCCCAGACCAGGCCCATCACTGGCCACACGTAGAACATCGAGAGCCGGGGCAGGCCGGCGGTTTCCAGGAAGCCGTAGCTGAAGGTGATCAGCGCGGTGCAGACAAAGGACAGCCCCAGGGCTTCGAGCTGGATGCGCCGGGCCAGTTCGTCCATGCGCCGCAACTGGCGCACCACCGCCAGGGCCATGGCCACCATGGGGATCACCGGCACCAGGGCCAGGGCGATCTTGCCCGGGCCCGGGCTCATGTCAGCCAGCCAGTGGCTGCTCAAAATCACGCAGGCGATATAGGCCAGCAAGGCCAGGCTGAATTCCCCGAAATAGCGTTTGGTGCCCATGGGCGATCTCCTTGAGTAAAGTGTCCTTTACATTAGGTGGGGCGATTTTTCATGTCAAGGGTGCTTTACATTGACCGCGTCATGCTCAGTCGAACAGGGCCACGCTGCGCCGGCCTTCGTGGAAGTCGAAAGCCTCCTGGATATCCCGTTCCACGGTGCGACCCTGGGACAGTGGCGGCAACTGGTCCGGGGCGAAGAACGCCGCGTCGCTGGTTTCGCTACCGGCCACCGGGGCCTCGGCGTCTTGCCGTTCACAGAGAAAGTACAGCTTGTAGAAGTCCCGGTGATCCGGCTTGTAGGGGCCCTTGGCCTTGTGCCGCAGGCCGTACAGCTGGCGCACCGAGACCTGGAGCCCGGCTTCCTCGTGGATTTCCTTGATGATGTTCTGCGCCGCCGACAGGCCCACATCGGCATAACCCCCGGGCAGGGCCCAGAGGCCGTCGTGCTGCTCGCGCACTAGCAGAATCTTGCCGTCCTCGATCAGCGCGCCGCGCACTTCGACCATCGGCGTCGAGTAGCGCTGGGCAAAGTCCGAGACCAGATCGGTGATGCGCTCCACGGGCACATTGCCCAGTTGCGCGAGCATGTCGTGGGCGATGTCGGCGACTTCCTGGTAGCGCTCGCGGTCGTGCACGTCCTTGCAGAAGTGCAGGCCGGTGGAGGCGATGGCTTGCAAGCGTTTGGCGTGGGTCAGCCAGTGGCTTTCCATGGGTGGGGTTCCTGCGGCGTCAGAGAGAAGGCGCCTGTTTTAAGCCCTTGGCGCGCAGGGAGCAAGCACCACGCCGTGGCAGGCGGCGTGGTGCTCTTGGATTACCCCGCGAGATCCTGCAGATGGCAACGCACTTGCTGCGTCGCATTGCCCAGCAGCTGTTGCGGCTGTTCGCAGCCTGGGCCGCGGCGGCTGCAGCGGTCGAGAAAGAAGCAGCCGCTGGGCAGCTTGCGGTTGCCCGGCAGTTCGGTGGGCGCCGAAACCTGGCTGTCCGCCAGGGGCGCGCCCAGGCGTGGCACCGCATCCAGCAGCAGTTGAGTGTAGGGATGGCGCGGCCGCTCCAGCACCTGTTCGGCGCTGCCCAGTTCGACGATCTGTCCCAGGTACATCACTGCCACCCGGTCGGCCATGTGTCGCACCACCGAAACGTTGTGGGAGATCAGCACAAAGGTCAGGCCGCGACTGCGTTGCAGGTCCGCCAGCAGGTTGAGGATCTGCGCCTGCACCGAGATGTCCAGGGCCGAGGTCGGTTCGTCGAGGACGATGATGTCCGGGTTCGACGCCAGGGCCCGGGCAATGGCGATGCGCTGGCGCTGGCCGCCGGAGAACTGGTGCGGGTAGCGCTCCAGGTATTCGCCGCGAATGCCCACCTGCTCCGCCACCTTGGCGGCGATCTCGCGCATCTGCCCGGCCGGGGTGTTGCCCAGGGCGAACAGCGGCTCGGTGATGATCTTCCAGATCGGCAGGCGCGGGTCGAGGGACGATTGCGGGTCCTGGAACACGATCTGCACATGGCTGTGGCGTTCGCGGTCGCTGGCGTAGGCCCAGCGCAGGTCGCCGCTGCTGGGCTGGACCAGGCCCATCAGCAGCTGCGCCAGGGTGCTCTTGCCGCAGCCGGACTCGCCGACGATGCCCAGGGTTTCCCCGGGGCGCAGTTCCAGGTCGATGCCGTTCAGCGCGTGGGCAAAGGCCCGGGGCCGGCCCAGCCAGTCATTGCTCAGGGGGAAACGCACTTGCACGTCGTTGAGCCGCAGCAGCGGCGGGTTGCCGGTTTGCGAGGCGGTGGTGGTCATTGGGCGGACTCCGGGGCGGCCAGCCAGCAGGCGCTCTTGCGCTGCTCGCCGGCGTTGATCGAATGCAGCGGTGGCCGTTGGGCACATATCGCCATGGCCTGCGGGCAGCGCTCGCGGAAGGTGCAGCCAGCGGGCAGGTGGGCGAGGTTCGGCACCTGCCCGGGAATGGTCAGCAGTGGCGCGCCGGGGGCCACCTGTTCCGGCAGGCCGCTGAGCAGGCCGCGGGTGTAGGGATGCTGCGGGTCGAGCATGACCTGGGCGGTGCTGCCTTGCTCGACCACGGCGCCGGTGTACATCACATAGACCCGGTCGCAGAACTGCGAAACCACTGCCATGTCGTGGGTGATCAAGAGGATCGCGGTGCCCCGTTGCCGGGCCTTCTCGCGCAGCAACAGCAGCACCTGGCGCTGCACGGTGACGTCCAGGGCGGTGGTCGGTTCGTCGGCGATCAGCAGTTGCGGGTCGCAGGAGAACGCCAGGGCGATCATCACCCGCTGGCGCATGCCGCCGGACAGCTCGAACGGGTAGGCCTGCAGCACCTGCTCGGGGTCGGCGATGTGCATGTCGCGCAGCAGGGCGATGGCCTTGGCCCGGGCCTGGTCCTGGCTTAGGCGCTGGTGATGGATGATCACGTCGAGCATCTGCCGGCCGATGCGCCGGGTCGGGTTGAGGGCGGTCATCGGCTCCTGGAAGATCATCGCCGCGTCGCGGCCACGGATCTGCAGCAGCTGTTTTTCCGGGGTGGCGAGCATGTCGCGGCCCAGCAGCGACAGGCTGCCGGAGGTGATGCGGTAGCTGCGCTCGGGCAGCAGGCGCAGGCTGAGCATGGCGGTCACCGATTTGCCCGAGCCGGACTCGCCGACCACGCCGACGATTTCCCCCGGGTTGACGTGCAGCGACACGCCGTTGAGGGCCTGCACGTTGCTGCGGTAGGCGGGGAATTCCAGGCTCAGGTTATCGATGTTGAGAACGGCGGATGAGCTCATGGTCATTTCCCCTGTTGCCGTGGGTCGAGCAGGTCACGGATGCCGTCACCCAGCAGGTTGAACCCGGTGGCGGTGAACAGGATCGCCAGCCCGGGAAAGGTCGAGTACCACCAGTTGTCGAGGATGAAGTTGCGCCCGGTGGCCACCATCGCCCCCCATTCGGCGGTGGGCTGCTGCGCCCCCAGGCCAATGAAGCCCAGGGCCGAGGCCATGAGGATGGCGCTGCCGATGTCCAGGCTCAGTTGCACCAGCAATGGCGGCATGGCGTTGCGCCCCACGTGCCAGCTGACGATGTGCCAGCGCCCGGCGCCGTAGGTCTGGGCCGCCTTGACGTAGCCCATCTGGCGGATGCTCAGGGCCTGGCCCCGGGCCAGGCGCACGTAGAACGGAATGCGCACCAGGGTGATCGCCAGCATGGCGTTGAACAGGCTCGGGCCCAGGGCGGCAGCCAGGGCCATGATCAGCACCAGCGACGGCACCGAGAGCATGATGTCCATCAGGCGCATGATCAGGCTGTCGAAGCGCCCGCCGATGATCCCCGACAGGCAGCCCAAGAGGCCCCCGGCCAGGCACGAGGCGAAGGCCACGAACAGGCCCACGCCCACCGACTGGCGGCTGCCGTGGAGCACCCGGCTGAACAGGTCGCGGCCGACTTCGTCGGTGCCGAACCAGTGGGCGGCGCTGGGGGCGGCCAGGCGCTGGGCCAGGTTCAGGGCGTTGGGGTCATGGCTCGACAGCCAGGGGGCGAAGGCCATGCACAGCAGCACCAGCAGGGTCATGCACAGCCCGGCGATGGTCAGCGGGCTTTGCCGCACGCGGTAGCCCAGGTAGGCCAGGCGCGCGCGCCAGCCGTTGGCCTGGGCCACGGGCAGCGGCAGGGGAATGTTCAAGGGAGCGGACATCTCAATTTACCTCGCCAATGCGCGGGTCGATCACCCGGTACAACAGGTCGATCGCCATGTTCAGCAGCACATAAATGAATGACACCAGGATGGCGAAGCCCATCACCGCCGGGAAATCCAGGGCCTGGATCGACTTCACCACGTAGGCGCCCATGCCCGGCCAGGCGAACACCGTCTCGGTCAGCACCGCGCCGTACAGCAGGTCGCCCAGGGTCAGGCCGAGCACCGTCACCGAGGGGATCAGCGCATTGGGCAGGGCGTGGCGCAAAATCACTGCCCAGCGCGACAGGCCGTAGGCCCGGGCGGTGCGGATGTAGTCCTCGCCGAGCTGGTCGAGCATCGCCGAGCGGATCTGCCGCGCCACCACCCCGAGGTTGACGAAGCCCAGGGTCACCGCCGGCAGGATCAGGTGCTGCAGGGCATTGAGGAACAGTGGAATATCCCCGGCCAGCAGCGAGTCGATCAGGTAGAAGCCGCTGATGGTTGGCGGCGGCTCCAGGCCCTCGTCCAGGCGCCCGCTGCCGGGCAGCCAGCCCAGGTTGCCGTAGAACAGCAGGATCAGCCCCAAGCCCAGCCAGAACGCCGGGGTGGAAATCCCGGTGACCGCCAGGGTGCGGGCGATCTGGTCGATAAAGCGGTTGTGATAGACCGCCGACAACACCCCCAGCGGCACGCCTACCAGCACCGACAGCAGCAGGGCGGCCAGGGCCAGCTCCAGGGTCGCCGGGAAGAAGGTCTGCAGGTCTTCCAGCACCGGGCGGCTGGTGCGGATCGAGGTGCCCAGGTCGCCGTGCAGCAGGTCGAGCATGTAGCGCCCGTACTGCTGGTACAGCGGCAGGTCCAGGCCCAACTGGTGGCGGATGTTCTGCACGATGGCATCGCTGGCCCGGTCGCCGGCGATCAGCCGCGCCGGGTCACCGGGAATCAGGTGCGAGATGGTGAAGGTAATCAGCGAAACCCCGACCACGACCAGCAACAGGCCGAGCAGGCGTTTGCGCAACATATTCAGGAAGGCCATGAGGCAACCTCGTTAACGCTTGACGAACGGCGGGGGCAACCGCGGTGCCCCGCCGGGGACACGGCAACCCGGCACCGACCCGGTTCAGGGGCCGGCGACGGGGACTGCAGGCGCGGTCCTACTTGCTGATTTCAGCGATGTTGAACACCTGTTCCAGCATCGGATGGAACACGTAGCCCTTCACCGAATCACGCATCGGCAGGCTGTAGTTCTTCTGATACAGGTAGGCGTAGACGTTGTCCTTGAGGACGATCTTCTGCGCCTTCTGGTACAGCTCGATGCGCTGGGCGGTGTCGTTGGTGGCCGCCGCTTCGCGGATCAGGCTGTCCACTTCGGGGTTGCTGTAGAACGAGCGGTTGCCCGGCAGGCCCTGCAGGCTGGAGTCGAACCAGAAGTTCATGAACATGTAGGGGTCGGCGAAGTCCGGGCTCCAGGAGCCGATGGCCACGTCGTAGTCACCTTTGCCGACCCGTTCACGCATGGTGGCGTTGGCCAGTTTTTCCATCTTCAGGTTGATGCCCAGGGGCGCCAGGCCCGCTTGCAGGGTCAGGCCGATGGACTCCCAGTTGGCGTCCTTGTCCGAGTACAGGTAGGTCAGGTTGCTGATCTTCTGCGGGACCTTGGCCAGGCTGGCCTTGGCGCCGTCGAGGTTCTGCTGCATCAGCGGCAGGCTCGGGTCGTGGGACCACATGCCGTCGGGGATCGGCCCGTTCATCAGCTTGGCCTGGCCCTTGAGGATGCCGTCGACGATGCCTTTGTAGTCGATGGCCTGGACCAGTGCCTGGCGCGCCTCGACGTTGTCCAGGGGCGCACGCTGGTTGTTCAGGTACAGGTAGTTGACCCGCAGCGAGGGGAAGGTCTGGATCACCACTCCGGACTTGCCGGCCAGGGTGCCGAGCTGGTCTTCGGGCATGTCCTCGATGATGTCCAGGTCGCCGCGCTCCAGTTGCAGGCGGCGCACCGAGGCTTCGCTGATGATCTTGATCACCACCTTGTTCAGGCTCGGCTTGGGGCCTGCGTAGTAGCTGTTGGGCTCCAGCGTCAGCGACTGGCCCTTCTGCCAGTTGCTCAGGCGGAAGGCCCCGGAGCCGGCGGTGTGGGTCGACAGGTAGGCGTTGACGTCTTCGCCCTTGTTGGCCACGTCCGGGTTGATGATGCCGCCGCCGTTGTGGGCCAGGGTGTAGAGGAAGGGCGCGTAAGGCTTCTTCAGGGTGAAGCGCACGGTCAGCGGGTCGACCACGGCCACGCTCATGTCATCCGGGAAGGCCCCGGACGGGCCTTGCTTGAGCTGCATCAGGCGCTCGAAGGAGAACTTCACCGCCGCGGCGTCCACCGGCTTGCCGTCGTCGAACTTGTTGCCGGGCTTGAGCTTGAAGTCCCAGGTCAGGTTGTCGGCGGAGGTGCTCCAGCTCTCGGCCAGGTCGCCCTGGACTTCGGTGCTGCCCTTGCCGTTCTCGACCTTGTAGGTCACCAGCTTCTGGTAGGCCGGGTAGGTCACGGCCCAGTCGTTGTTGTCGATGGTCACGGCCGGGTCGAGGGTCTGCGGGTCGGCGGCCTTGCCGATCATCAGGGTGTCCTTGGGCGCGGCGGCGCTGGCCGCCTGCCAGGCGCCCAGGCTCAGGGCGGCGCACAGCAGCGACAGGGCGACACGGGTGGACAGACGCACATCAGGGTTATTGCGCAGATTGGGGGTCATGCCGGTTTCCTTGATCATTCGATGTTGGGAAGTTCGTCAGGTTTTTTATAAAAGCTATAACCGGGCAGTTGTTGCTGAAGCGGTGTTGCAGTACGACCGGCTTGGGGCAGTTAGCTGCCTGTTGTTGTGGCCGGTTGGGGAACGGGAGATCAGTGTTCGAAGGGCTGGTCGTGCTCCTGGATCAGGGGGAAGTCCTCGGCGTTGGGCAGCTCGTAGTGCCACCACTCGGTGGGGATCGCCTCGAAGCCGGCGCTGAGCATGATCCCCAGCAGCAGCAGGCGATTGCGCTGCACCTGGGGCGGCAGGTCGCTGTAGAACTGGTGCGACTTGGGCTCCATGGCATCGAAGGCGGTGCCCATGTCCAGGGGCTCGCCAGATTCATCCACCAGGGTCAGGTCCACGGCCACGCCGCGGGTGTGGTGCGAGCCCAGGCGCGGGTCGCGCACGTAGTCCGGGTTGGGCAGGGCCTGCCACAGCAGCTGCTGGGCGTAGGCCGGGCGATAGGCGTCGTAGATGCGCAGGCCCAGGCCGGCCATGCGCGCCAGCTGGCTGGCCTTGTACAGGCAGGCCGCGGCGTCCTTGTGCAGCAGGCAGCGGGCGTTGCGGTAGATCACCTGGCCGGCCAGGTTGTCGGCGCTGGCGTAGACCAGGTCGATTTCCAGTTGGTGGCGCTGGGCGTCGATTTCGACAAGGGGGCTGTTGTTCACTCACTCACTCCATCTTGGGGCACGCTTGAAGGTCAGGATTCGAACTGGCCGAAGGCTTCCTGCAACGCTCGGTTCTTCGCCAGGCGCTCATCCAGGCGCTCGCCATAGCCCTCGGCCACCGCGGACACCATCAGGTTGAACAGGCAGGTCAGCGGGGCCAGGGAATCCCAGAACTGGCCGACATCGGTTTTCAGTTGCAGCAGGTCCAGCGGGTAGTCCCGAGCCCAGGGGCATTGCAGGTCGGTGACCAGGGCCAGGGGCAGGGCGTTGGCGTTGGCCACTTCGCAGAAGGTCTGGGTGACGGCGGAGTAGGCGCGAAAGTCGGAAATGATCGCGTAGGGCTTGGCGAAGCCCGAGTTCAGGGTTTCCGCGTAGATGCCCGACAGGCCATCGACGTAGTAGACCTTGGGCCGGATGTATTCCAGGTGGCTGTGGAAGGCGTTGAGGATGCCCCGGGTCGACTGGATGCCGATGATGAACACCGCGTCGGCCTCGACGATCTGCCGCACGATGTCGGCGAACACCTGGCTGCGGGCCAGGCCGTAGACGTGCTGGATGGCCTCGATCTCGCGATGCATCGAGCGCTCCAGGGCGTCGTCCTGATGGGCTTCGCTGCGAAACGCGCCGAGCCGGTCGGTGATCAGCCAGGAGGCCGGGGCATCGCCGCGCAGGCCTTGCTTGACGTCATCGAGGTTGCGGTAGCCCAACGAGCGCAGGAAGCGCCCCACGGAAATCCCCGTGGTGCCGGCTTGCTGGGCGATGCTGTCGGCGGTTTCGAAAGGCAACTGCTGGAGGTTGGCCAACAGGTAGGTGGCGATGCGCTTGCCGGTGGGCGTCAGGCTTGCAAACTGCTGTTCCAGGGTGATTTGGAAACTGTTCTTGTCCATGACCATCTCGCAAGGCGTTCGCGGGAAATGTTATTGAAGTTTCATTTTTGTAATTCGTGTTAGAAACATAACATCGGCCTTCGCGACAAAACAAGGCTTTTGTCCGACGGGGTCGTTTTCGGCAGAAAGTGACGCTGCTGGTTATCTTCAGTGGGCCGCAGGGGCTGCGTTCAACCAGTGCCCGAGGTCACGGATGGCTGTTTCCACACAGGTGCTACGACCGCTCCAGGTGCAGGCCAGCATCAGGTTGCGCGGCAGGTTGAAATCTTCCACCGCAAAGCCCTGGGCATCGCGGCCCTGGGCGTCGTGGGGTACTTGCTGGCGCAGGGTCGCGGGGCCGCTGAAGTAGGCCCACACCGGCTTGCCCAGGGCGATGGCCGCGCCCACTTCGAAGGCGGTGCCGGAATCCGGCTCCAGGCCGCGAAAGTCGTTGAGGTTGGCCAGCAGGGCGTCGCAGGCGCGGATCATGGCCAGGTTCTGCTGGCAGATCCACTGCGCGGTGGCTTCTGGCGAGAGGTTCTGCGGGGCCTGGTTATCCAGGGGGAACAGACCGTGCAGGCCCTGGGCGCTGCACAGTTGCTTGAGGTATTGGCCATGGGCCACGGCATCGCTGCGAAACACATCGAAACCGGCGAGGTAGATTCGTGGGCTCATGGGCAGCTTCCTTGCGACCTGTAGATGGCTCGGCTTACTCGCCGCGGTAGATGCAGCCGCTGGTGCAGGTTTCGTGGATGCGAATCGCCGAAAGCTCCGGCAGCAGCGGCTTGAGTTCGTTCCAGATCCACTTGGCCAGGACTTCGCTGGTGGGGTTTTCCAGGCCGGGGATGTCGTTCAGGTAGTTGTGGTCCAGGCGCTCGTAGAGCGGCTTGAAGATGGCCTTGATTTCCGAGAAGTCGCGAATCCAGCCGGTGTGCGCGTCGACCTCGCCGCTGAGGTGGATTGCCACCTTGAACGAGTGGCCATGCAGGCGGCCGCACTTGTGGCCCTCGGGCACGAAAGGCAGGCGATGGGCGGATTCGAAGGTAAATTCTTTGAAGATTTCCACAGTGTCGGTCAGCTCTGTCAGGTGGCGTCGCCCGCGGGCGAGTTGAGGCAGGCGGCGAGTTTATCAGCTTGGCTCCCGGGCTGCGGAAAAACCCTGACTAAAGGGTCAGTGCGCGGCCTGGGGCAGCCTCACAGGCTTTGCAGGCGTTCGCCCAGGCGGTTCTGCGCCGCCAGTTCGAGGAACTCGTCGCCCAGGCGCCGGCTTTCGTCCATGGCGCTGCGCCAGTATTTCTGCCGGCCGGCGTCATCGCCCATGAAGCGCTTGAAGTCGTTGCGGTCCGGCAGCTTGCCGTAGGGCAGGCGCGCCAGGTATTCCTTCGACGGCGCCAGCAGCAGGACGTCGCGCAGGCGCTGCGGGCTGGCCCGGCGCCAGGGCAGGGTCTTGTCGAACCAGCCGGGAATCACCCGGTCAGTGAAGTGCGGGTAGAGCACGATGTCGCTGCCGCTGTAGGGCAGGTCCAGGTGGTAGTCCAGCAGGCCGCCGTCGCGGAAGGTGCCGGCCCCGGCGCCGGGCAGTTCGCGCACGCCCTGCATGACCATGGGGATCGAGCCCGAGGCCAGCAGCGCCTGGCGCAGGTTGCTGCGATCCAGGGGCACGAAGCGCGAAGGGAAGTCTTCCAGGGCGTGCAGCGGCGGTGCCAGGCGCGGGTCATGCAGCACCAGGCGTTCGAAGTGCCGGGACAGGCGCGCGCGGCCGCGCAGGTTGTCGGCGATCACCGAAGACAGGCCCAGGCCGAGGCGCCCGCGGTGATCGTCTGCCAGCAGGCCGTGGCTTTTGACCACCATGATGTTCAGTCGGTAGTGAGGGTTGTCGAGGATCGACGCATCGCGGCCATCGAGCAGGTCGTCGAGCATGCGCTGCGAACTGTGGCTGATCTGCGCCATGGTCACGCCCTTGGCGAAACTCTGGGCGTTGTACAGCTGGCCCAGGCGTCGGATGCCTTCGGCAGCGTCCGGCAGGCAGGCGCTGGCGAAGCGCCAGGAACCCACCGAGGCACCGATCAGCGAGCGTTCGCGGGGCACGGCGGGCAGCCATTCGCCGAACAGCGCCAGGTCCAGGCCCTGAATGCCCAAGGCCTTGGGCCCGCCGGCAGCGCCCGGCAAGGTGCCGACTTCACCGGCGTGCAGGCCTTGGCGGCGGATGCGGGCCAGGGCGCGAGGGCCGGCCTTGAGGGTCAGGGCGGGAAACTTGATATGGATGGCGGTCATACCGGGCTCACTCTTGAATCAGCCGCCGAGTATAGAGAACCCCGGCGCCGGGGGCCGAGTGAAAGTTCTGTCAGGCCCATGATGGCGATTCAGTTTCAATTAAGTTGCCTTGGGTATCGTCGGCGCCATCGGCCTTTGGCCACTGACCTTGGAGACCTGCCATGAAAACCCTGACCGCGCTGTTCAGCGCCAGCCTGATTGCTCTGACCACCAGCCTGGCCGCCAGCCTGGCCCATGCCCGCGACTTGGGCCCGGACGAAGCCCTGCGGCTGCGCGACGCTGGTACCATTGTGTCCTTTGAAAAACTCAATGCCACGGCCCTGTCCCGGCATCCTGGGGCGAGCATCAGTGAAACCGAGCTGGAAGAGGAGTACGGCAAGTACATCTACCAGGTTGAACTGCGCGACCCGCAAGGGCTGGAGTGGGATCTGGAGCTGGACGCCGTGACCGGCCAGGTACTCAAGGATCATCAGGACACTTAATGAACTCGACAATGCGCGCCGGCAGCCGGGTGGCCCTGGCGCTGTTGCTATTCTGCTCCCTGGCCGTGGCCCGCGACCTGGACCAGGACGAGGCCCTGCGCCTGCGCCAGCGGGGGGTGATCCTGCCCCTGGAGCAACTCCTGCAGCAAGCCATGGACCGCTATCCTGGCGCCAAGTTGCTGGAGGCCGAACTGGAAGAAAAACATGATGTGTACATTTATGAGGTTGAGCTGTTGACCCTGGACGGCGTGGTCCGTGAGCTGGACCTGGATGCCGCCACTGGGCGCCTGTTGAAAGATGAGGAAGACGACTGATGCGCCTGCTTGTGGTGGAAGATCACGTATCCCTGGCCGATGAACTGCTGGAGGGCTTGAAACTCCAGGGCTACGCGGTGGACTGGCTGGCCGACGGCCGCGATGCCCTGTACCAGGGTGCCAGTGAGCCCTATGACCTGATCATTCTCGACCTTGGCCTGCCCGGGGTCCCGGGGCTTGAGGTGCTGCGTCAATGGCGCGCCGGTGGTCTGGCGACCCCGGTGCTGATTCTCACCGCCCGCGGCTCCTGGGCCGAGCGCATTGAGGGCCTGAAGGCTGGCGCCGACGATTACCTGAGCAAGCCTTTTCACCCCGAGGAGTTGCACTTGCGGGTGCAGGCGCTGTTGCGTCGCTCCCACGGCCAGGCCAATCAGCAGACCTTGCAGGCCGCCGGGCTGCACCTGGATGAAGGCCGCCAATGCGTGGTCCGTGATGGCCAGGACGTGTTGCTGACCGCCGCGGAATTTCGTCTGTTGCGCTACTTCATGCTGCACCCGCAGCAGATCCTGTCCAAAAGCCATCTGGCCGAGCACCTGTACGACGGTGAAACCGAACGCGATTCCAATGTCCTTGAAGTCCACGTCAATCACCTGCGGCGCAAGTTGGGGCGCAGCGTGATCGAAACCCGCCGCGGCCAGGGCTACCTGTTCGGCGGGAGTGATTCGTGAGGTCGATCCAGCGGCGCCTGAGTCTGGGCCTGATCACGGTGATGCTGGTGGTCGGTCTGGTATTGGCGCAGACCAGCCTCTGGCTGTTTGAGGTGGGCCTGCAGCGTTACCTGGAGGCGGGACTTCAGGAAGACAGCGAAAGCCTGCTGCTGGCGCTGGTCCGGGGCCCGCAAGGTTTGCAACTGGACGAGCGTCGCCTGTCGCCTGCCTATCAACGGCCCTTTTCCGGGCATTACTTCCGTATCGATTTCGCTGATGTGCATTGGCGTTCCCGTTCCCTGTGGGATCAGGAGCTGCCGCAGCTGGAGCGCGCCGGCCTGCAAAGCGACCTGCAACTGGGGCCGGAAGGTCAGCAGCTACTGGTGCTGCGCAGCGACTACAAGCGCCTCGGGCAATCGATTTCCATCAGCGTGGCCCAGGATTACACCCCGGTGCGCGAGAGCTTCCAGCGCATGCGTCAGGTCGGTCTTGGCCTGGGGCTGGCCGGGTTGCTGCTGATTCTGCTGCTGCAGCGGATTACCGTGCGCCGGGCCTTGCGTCCCCTGGAGACCGCACGGGAGCAGATCGCCCAGTTGCAGCAGGGCCAGCGCTCGCAGTTGGACGCCCAGGTGCCGGTTGAACTGGAGCCGCTGGTGGCGCAGATCAACCATTTGCTGGCCCACACCGAAGACAGCCTGAACCGCTCGCGCAACGCCCTGGGCAACCTTGGCCACGCCTTGAAAACCCCTCTGGCGGTACTCCTGAGTCTGGCTTCGGGGCCCAAGCTCGAGGGTCACCCCGAGGTGCGCAGGGTGCTGCTGGAGCAATTGCAGCAAGTACAGCAACGCCTCAATCGCGAACTCAACCGCGCGCGGCTGGCGGGGGATGCACTGCCCGGGGTGCTGTTCGAATGCGATGCCGAACTGCCGGGCTTGCTGGCGACCTTGAACATGATCCATGGCGAGCACCTGGACTTGAGTTACCAGGCGCCACCGGGGCTGCGCTTGCCCTGGGACCGGGAAGACCTGCTGGAGCTGTTGGGCAATCTGCTGGACAACGCCTGCAAATGGGCCGATGCCCAGGTGCGCCTGAGCGTCGAGGAGCGGCCGCAGGGCTTTTGCCTGCGGGTGGAGGACGACGGCCCGGGCATTCCCGAAGCGCGGCGTAACGAGGTGTTCAGCCGCGGCGCACGGCTGGATGAACAAACCGATGGCCACGGACTGGGCCTGGGCATCGTGCGCGACATAGTCGACGCCTGCGGCGGCCGCCTGAACCTGGGGGATAGCGAGTGGGGCGGCTTGCGGGTGGAGGTCGAGCTGCCCAAGCGCTGAACTTGCCTGGCGCTCGACCGCCGAACCCTGGCGGCCTCTGGATCTTGGCGGCCCTGCGTGCCGTTCGCAGCCTGCGGCAGCGGCTACAGCATCCGGTTTGGTGCCGGTGTAGCCGCTGCCGAGCCATGGCGAGGCTGCGACAAGGCCCGAAGGGCCTTTGGACAGGGTCAGACGCGGAACTGGTCCATCAGGCTCTGTTGCTGGTTGGCCAGGCTGTTGAGCGACTGGCTGACCCGCGCCGACTCATTGGCCTGTTCCGACAGCGACTCGGTGACATCGCGAATGGTCGCCACGTTGCTGTTGATCTCTTCGGCCACTGCGCTCTGTTGTTCGGCGGCGCTGGCGATCTGCAGGTTCATGTCGCTGATCACCGTCACCGCATCGCCGATCTGGCGCAGGGCGGTGACCGCCTGACCGACTTGTTCGACGCTGCCCTGGGCCTGGCGATGGCTGTTGTTCATGGACCCCACTACATCCCGGGTGCCGGTTTGCAGTTGCTCGATCACTTGGCGGGTTTCTTCCACCGATTCCTGGGTGCGCTGGGCCAGGTTGCGCACCTCGTCGGCGACCACCGCAAAACCGCGCCCGGCCTCTCCGGCGCGGGCCGCTTCGATGGCAGCGTTCAGTGCCAGCAGGTTGGTCTGCTCGGCAATCGAACGAATCACTTCCAGTACCGTGCCGATCTGTTCGCTGTTGGCGGCCAGGCCTTCGACCTGGGTCATGGCGGCGCTCATGTCGGCGGCCAGTTGATCGATGCTGCGGGTGGTGCGGTCGATCACGGTCAGGCCCTGTTGCGTGGCCTGGTCGGCATCCCGCGCCGCCTGGGCCGCCTGGGCCGCGCTGCGGGCCACGTCCTGGGCGGTGGCGCTCATCTCGTGGGAGGCGGTGGCCACCTGATCCACCTGGCGATACTGCTGTTCCATGCCGGCGCTGGTCTGGGTGGCGATGGCCGATGACTGGTCGGCGGTGCCGCGGGCGTCCTGCACCGAGCGTTTCACTTCGGCAATGATCGGCTGCAGCTTGTCGAGGAAACGGTTGAACCAGCCGGCCAGTTGCCCCAGCTCGTCCTTGTTGTTGTAAGCCAGGCGCCGGGTCAGGTCGCCTTCACCGCTGGCAATGTCTTCGAGCATGTGCGCCACGCCGAGAATCGGCCGGGTCACGCTGCGCGCCATCAGCCACACCAGCAGCAGGCCCACCACGGCAGCCAGCAGGCCCAGGCCCAGCTCCATCAGGGTGCCGCTGTTGTTGCTGGCGTCCAGTTCGCTTTTCAAGGCTTCGGCCGGACCCACCAGGACCTTTTCCGGCACATCCAGCAGCACGCCCCAGGGCTTGCCGCCAGGGATCGGGGTGAAGGGGGCCAGGACCTTGAGTTTCTGCTGGCTGTGCAGGCTGTGGGTCTGGGTGCTATCGGCCAGTTGGCGGATCAGTTCGGCGCCGTTGACGCTGTCGACACTGTCCAGGCGCTGGCTGAGCTTGCTGGCATCCGCGCTATAGCCGGCCAGCAGGCCTGCGGGGCTGATGATACTGACGCTGGTCTGGCCGGCGTAGAGCTTCTGGCTGGCATCGCGGCTGATGGCCTGCAGGCTGTTGAGGTTGATGTCCACCGACAGCGAGGCGATGACTTTGCCGTTGACCAGCAGCGGGAAGACGATGCTGGTCATCAGCACCTTCTGGCCGTCGATGTCATAGAAGTAGGGCTCGATCACGCAGGGCTTGAGGGTGCTGCGCGGGCAGGTGAACCAGGCATTGGCCGGTTGGCCGCTGGGTCCGCTGCGGGTGTCGCTCATGTCGCTTTCCGGCAACGCCATGGAGGTCAGCTGGCCCGGGGTGGGTTGGGACCAGTACAGGGCGAAGCGGCCTTTTTCGTTGCTGCCCAATTCGCTCTGGCCGCTGAACAACTCGTCCTTGCCATCCAGGGCGTTGGCTTCGAACACCAGGGACAGGCCCAGCAGCTCGGGGTTGGCCTGCAGCGCCGACTTGACCTGGCGGGTCAGGTCTTCACGCAGGTCGAAGGCGTCGAGGAAGCGTTTCTCGGCCTGTTCCCGCAGGAACAGCACCTGGCGGGAAAAGCCGTGGCCGTATTGATAGGCGTCCATGAACTGTTGGCGAATGCCCAGTGCCTGGACTTCACCCTGGGCTTCGATCCGCGCCTGGGCTGCTTCGTTGAGCATCTCCATGCTCGACGCTTTCACCAGCTCGGAGCTGTGCTCCATGCGATACAGCGAAAGCCCCACCAACAGCGACACGATGCCCAACAGGCAGAGTCCGGCCAGCAGGGTGATCTTCCATTGGATGGAAAGTTGTCTGAGCGACATGGAGGCGTCCTTTATTCGATAAATATCTGAGACTTTGCACTGTAACGGCCGACGAACGGCGTTCTTTAAACGCTTGTTCGAAATAAGCCGTGAGGCTCCGGGGCTGCGGTGCAGCCCGTCGGGAACGCGCGCCCTCGCCACGGCTACGGGGGGCTTGGGTGCTTCGCGCGCAAGCTTGCTCCTGCGGGCGGCGGGGTGCGGGTTTTGACAAGCTGGTTGCGCTGCTGCAAAGTGCGCGCCCTCTAATAAGAACCTCTTTCATCTCGATGTCGGCAGCCCGCTGCCTTCCGGTCGGTCACAGGCTTTTGCGCCTTTTTTAGCGGCGCAGTAATGAGGTAACGATGATTAACGCAGTAATTGCCGCGGTTGGCGTGATGCTGGTGCTCAGCCTGTCCCGCGTGCATGTAGTGATCGCCCTGATCATTGGTGCCCTGGTGGGCGGCTTGACGGGTGGCCTGGGGATCGAGGCTACCCTCAAGGCGTTCAACAGTGGTTTGGGTGGCGGTGCCACCGTGGCCCTGTCCTACGCCTTGCTCGGCGCCTTCGCCGTGGCCATCGCCAAGTCCGGCCTGGCCCATGCCCTGGCGGACAAGATCCTGATATTGGTGGATCGCCAGGACGCCCACGGCGGCGGCCAGGTCAAATGGCTGCTGATCGGCCTGTTGTGGGTGGTGGCGATTGCTTCGCAGAACATTCTGCCGATCCACATTGCCTTCATCCCACTGCTGGTGCCGCCGCTGCTCTATGTACTGACCAAGTTGCAACTGGACCGGCGGTTGATCGCCTGCGTCATCACCTTCGGCCTGATCACCCCCTACATGTTCTTGCCGGTGGGCTTCGGCAACATCTTCCTCAATGAGATCCTCCTGGCCAACGTGGCCCGCAGCGGGGTGGATATCAGCCATATCAATGTCACTCACGCCATGGGCATTCCCGCCCTGGGCATGCTCTGCGGCCTGCTGCTTGCGTTCTTCAGCTACCGCAAGAAGCGCGTGTACAACCTGGATCGGATCGAGAAAGTCGAACAGGTGGCGGTGCAGTACAACCCGCGGACCCTGCTGGTGGCGGGGGCGGCGATCGTCGCTGCGTTCGTGATCCAGTTGCTGCTGGACTCGATGATTATCGGGGCTTTGTGCGGCTTCCTGATGTTCTCGGTGTCGGGCATCGTGCGCTGGCGCGAGACTGACGACCTGTTCACCGAAGGCATGAAGATGATGGCCATGATCGGCTTCATCATGATCGCCGCCTCCGGGTTCGCCGAAGTGATGAAGGCCACCGGCGAGGTCAATTCCCTGGTGCAAGCCTCGGCGGCGTGGATCGGCCACAGCAAGGGCGTGGGGGCCTTGCTGATGTTGCTGGTGGGGCTGTTGGTGACCATGGGCATCGGTTCGTCGTTTTCCACGGTGCCGATCCTGGCCGCGATCTTCGTGCCCTTGTGCGTGCAGCTGGGTTTCAGCCCGTTGGCGATCGTTTGCATCGTGGGCACCGCCGGGGCGCTGGGTGACGCGGGCTCGCCGGCCTCGGATTCGACCCTGGGCCCGACCTCGGGGCTGAACATCGACGGTCAGCACCATCACATCTGGGACACCGTGGTCCCGACCTTCCTGCATTACAACCTGCCGCTGCTGGCCTTTGGCTGGGTCGCGGCCATGGTCCTCTGATTCCATCCCTCTCTATGCCGGAGCCGGCTTGCCGGTGAAGACGTCCTTCAAGGCGCTGCAGGGTCTGCCGGCCCTCTAACCGGCAGGCCCGCTCCTGTGAGGTCGGGCTCAACTTTTGTTTTGGTGTGCCGTTAACGGCTTATCACACCAATAAAAAACCAAGAGTGAGCCCACTATGCGCTTGAGCCTGAAGGCCAAAGTCCTGTCCCTGGCGGTACTCCCGGTACTGCTGTTCGCGCTGGTGATCAGCCTGAGCACGGTGTTCATGTTGCGCCAGCAGGCCCAGAAAGAGGTTGAGGAAACCCGTAGTCGTTTGCTGGGCGAGGCCAAGACCACGCTGCAGAGCTATGTCGAAGTCGCCCTGAACACGATCAAGCCCCTGTATGACGCGGCGGCGCCCGGGGATCAGGCGGCCCGGGCCGAGGTGGTCAAGCTGCTGTCCAACATCACTTACGGCAAGGACGGCTACTTCTTCGGCTACGACTCCGAAACCGTGCGCCTGTTCAAGGGCAACAGCCCGGACGGCGTGGGCAAGAGCTTCAAGGACAATCGCGACCCCAACGGCGTTTATGTCAACCGCGAGCTGGTGCGCGTGGGCAAGGACGGCAGCCATTACGTGCAATACAGCTCGACCCAGCCGGGCAGCGACGTGCTGGTGCCCAAGCTGGGTTACACCGAGTACCTGCCCAAGTGGGACATGGTGCTGGGCACCTCGGTCAATCTCGACGGCATCGACGCCCAGGTGGCGGCGGTCCAGGACAGCGTCAACCAACGCATGGAAGGCATGGTCCTGAGCATCCTCGGGATCGCCGCGGTGGTGCTGCTGGTGATTGCGGCCCTGGGCCTGCTGGTGGCCAACACCATGCTGCGGCCGCTGAACCTGATGAAGGCCAACCTGGATGACATCGCCGCCGGCGAAGGCGACCTGACCCGGCGTCTGGCGATCACCAGCCAGGACGAACTGGGAGAACTGGCCGGTTCGTTCAACCGTTTTGTCGACAAGATCCACGGTCTGGTGCGCCAGATCACCGAGATGACCGGGCAGCTCACCGAGCTGGTGACCCAGGTTTCGGATCAGGCCCAGCGTTCGGAACAGGCCATGGAGCGTCAGCGTCACGAGACCGATCAGGTGGCCACGGCGATCAATGAAATGTCTTCGGCTGCCCAGGAAGTGGCGCGCAGTGCCCAGGGGGCGGCGGTGGCGGCGCAACAGACCGATGAGGAAGGCCAGGCGGCCAAGCGCGTGGTGGATGGCAGCATTCAGCAGATCCATGCCCTGGTCAGCGATATTCGCAACAGCGGCACTTCCCTGGACAGCTTGCAGCAGGACGTGACGTCGATCGTCAGCGTGTTGGATGTGATCCGCTCCATCGCCGAGCAGACCAACCTGCTGGCACTGAACGCGGCCATTGAGGCGGCCCGGGCCGGGGAGGCCGGGCGCGGTTTCGCGGTGGTCGCCGATGAAGTGCGGGCCCTGGCCAGCCGTACCCAGCAAAGCACCCAGGAAATCCAGGGCATGATCGATCGCCTGCAGCAGGGCACCCGGGTGGCGGTGGACGCCATGCGCCGCTCCAGCGACGCCGGCGATGGCACCTCGGTGAAAGCCAACGAGGCCGGTGCCTCGCTGGACACCATGGCTCAGCTGATTGGCACCATCAATTCGATGAACGCGCAGATTGCCAGTGCCGCCGAAGAGCAGACCGCAGTGGCCGAGGAGATCAACCGCAGCGTGCATCAGATTGCCGTGGCGGTGGACAGCGTGGCCGATGAAACCCAGCGCGGGGCCCAGACGTCACGCAGCCTGGCGGACCTGGGGCAGCGCCTGGGTCGGTTGGTGGGGCAGTTCCGGATCTGATGTTGTGCTCAGCCAGCCGCCCGGGGCGGCTGGCAAGAGCGCTGCGCTTCAGGCGCTGATGTCGCGCATCAACAGACCAAAGCGCAGGTCCACCTGATCGGGGATCGGCAGGTACACGGTGTGGCCATCCCCCGGGGCGACTTCGATGGCTTGGCCCTTGGCGTTCTGCAGTTCGTGCAGATCGAAATGGAAGTTGCCCTTGGGGGTCATCAGTTCCATGTGATCGCCCAGGGCGAAACGGTTCTTCACCTTCACTTCTGCCAGACGGTCACGGCGTTCGCCGGTGAGTTCGCCGACGAACTGCTGGCGTTCCGACACCGAGCTGCCGTTCTGGTAGTTCTGGTACTCGTCATGTACATGGCGCCGCAGGAAGCCTTCGGTGTAGCCGCGCTGGGCCAGGGATTCCAGATCGTTCATCAGGCTGCGGTCGAACTCGCGCCCGGCCGCCGCGTCGTCGATGGCCCGGCGGTACACTTGGGTGGTGCGCGCGCAGTAGAAGTGGGATTTGGTCCGGCCCTCGATCTTCAGCGAGTGCACGCCCATGCGGGTCAGGCGCTCCACGTGCTGCACCGCCCGCAGGTCCTTGGCATTCATGATGTAGGTGCCGTGCTCGTCCTCGAAGGCCGGCATCAGCTCGTCTGGGCGATTGGCTTCCTGGAGCAGGAACACCTGGTCGGTGGGTGCCCCCAGGCCCAGGGTCGGCTCCGGCTGGAAGGTCTGGACGATGTCCCCGAGGTTGTTCTCGGTGGCTGCTTCGGCCTTGTATTTCCAGCGGCAGGCGTTGGTACAGGTACCCTGGTTGGCGTCGCGCTTGTTCATGTAGCCCGAGAGCAGGCAGCGTCCGGAATAGGCCATGCACAGGGCGCCGTGGACGAAGACTTCCAGCTCCATGGCCGGCACTTTCTGGCGGATTTCCTCGATTTCTTCCAGGGACAGTTCCCGGGACAGGATGATCCGGGTCAGCCCTTGCAGTTGCCAGAATTCGACGCTGGCCCAGTTCACCGTGTTGGCCTGCACCGAGAGGTGGATCGGCATGGCCGGGAAGTGCCGGCGCACCAGCATGATCAGCCCCGGGTCGGACATGATCAGCGCATCCGGGGCCATCTCGATGACAGGCTCCAGGTCCTTGAGAAAGGTCTTGAGCTTGGCGTTGTGCGGGGCGATGTTGACCACCACGTAGAAACGCTTGCCCTGGGCCTGGGCCTCGCGGATACCGAGGGCCAGGTTGGCGTGGTCGAATTCGTTGTTGCGCACCCGCAGGCTGTAGCGCGGTTGGCCGGCGTACACCGCATCGGCGCCGTAGGCGAAGGCGTAGCGCATGTTTTTCAGGGTGCCGGCGGGGGCCAGGAGTTCGGGCTTGGCGAGGAGCGTCATGGGGCTGTCGGTCGCAAAAGGTCGCGAGGGTAAGCCAGTGCTGGCGGGCATTCATTGATCTGGATCTATGTCTGATGCAGAAAAAACGCACTCGGCATCACGGCTGCGGACTAACCTCTGGACGCCGTGATGGGGCGTTGACTGATCTGGATCGGACATGAATCAAAACAACCTGCAAAACAAAAGCCTGCTGCTGTTACTGGTCCTGGTGACGGTGGCGTTCATCTGGATTTTGCTGCCGTTCTACGGAGCACTGTTCTGGGCGGTGATCCTGGGCATCGTCTTTGCTCCCTTGCAGCGCCGTCTGCAATTGAAGTTCGGCTGGCCGCGCAATCTCACGGCCTTGTGCACCCTGCTGATCTGCCTGGTGATCGCCATCTTGCCGGTGATCATCACCAGTGTGTTGCTGGTCCAGGAAGGGGCCGAGCTGTACAAGAAGATCGAAAGCGGTCAGTTGGACATCGCCGGCTACCTGACCCAGTTCAAGCACAGCCTGCCACCCTACTTTCAGCACCTGCTGGATCGCTTGGGCCTTGGCGAGCTCAAGGGCTTGCAGGAGAAGACGGTCAAGAGCGCGATGCAGGGCAGTCAGTACCTGGCGACCCAGGCGTTCAGCTTCGGTCAGGGCACCTTCGAGTTCGTGGTGAGCTTCTTCATCATGCTCTACCTGCTGTTCTTCTTTTTGCGTGATGGCGCCGAACTGGCGCGCAAGATCCGCACCGCCGTGCCCCTGGCCGAGTACCAGAAACGCCGGCTGCAATTGAAGTTCAATCGGGTGGTAAGGGCTACGGTCAAGGGCAATGTGCTGGTGGCGGTGACCCAGGGCGCCCTGGGTGGAATGATCTTCTGGTTCCTGGATATTCCCAGTGCCTTGTTGTGGGCGGTGCTGATGGCATTTCTGTCAT
>NZ_JAFGYX010000034.1:0-50278 GCF_017491625.1 Pseudomonas sp. 50_B | reverse complement strand
TAGCCGCCACCCGGCCATGGATGGCCGGTTGGCGGCGGGCCCCCGGAGCAATGCCGGAGAGAGGGAACCCCGAGCCCTAGCGAGGGGCCCATGGAGGGGCAAGCGTTTTTGGTTCCTTTTTAGGCGTTTGTAAAAAGGGACTCGCCGTAAGGGCGAAACCATAAGCAGCCGCACCCGCAGGAATGGATATGTCCCCACTCCCACTCGCTGCAAGAGCGAAACCCTAAGCAGCCGTTACCGCAACACCGAATATGTCCCCCCTTCACGCCCCACCCTAAAAAAACACCTCAAACCACCTTGGGAATCTCCAACCCACGAATCACCGCCGGCCGCGCGACAAACTTGGCCAGCACCCGCTGCACCTGCGGGAAGCTATCAATCCCCACCAACCCGCCCGCCTCATAAAACCCGACCAGATTCCGAATCCACGGAAAAGTCGCAATATCGGCAATGGTGTAGCGCTCGCCCATGATCCACTCGCGCCCCTCCAGGTGCTTATCCAACACCCCCAGCAACCGCTTGGCCTCATTCACATAACGCTCCAGCGGCCGCTTGTCCTCGTAGTCCTTGCCGGCGAATTTGTGGAAGAACCCCACCTGCCCGAACATCGGCCCGATGCCGCCCATCTGGAACATCAGCCACTGGATGGTTTCATAACGCGCCGCCGATTCCTGGGCCAGCAACTGCCCGCTCTTGTCCGCCAGGTAAATCAGGATCGCCCCCGATTCGAACAATGCCAAAGGCTGGTCGCCAGGACCATGGGGATCGAGAATCGCCGGGATCTTGTTGTTCGGGCTGACGCTGAGGAACTCCGGGGTCATCTGGTCCTGGGTCTCGAAGCTGACCCGATGTGCTTCGTACGGCAGGCCGATCTCTTCGAGCATGATCGAAACCTTGACCCCGTTGGGGGTCGGCAGGGAGTACAGCTGAATCCATTCGGGAAACTGCGCAGGCCATTTCTGGGTAACGGCAAAAGCGGAAAGATCGGTCATGACAGGCTTCCAATGACAGTCAAAAGGGGGCGCCACACGAGGCAACGGTCGGCGATTATCCGCCGGGTTTTCTTAAATCGGCAACATACCGCGGTTAGTCTGGCGCCTCATCGAACCAAACGCCGTCCAGGGACTCAGAAGCACTGCCTTCACCGGCCGTGATGACAGGGAACACACAGGTTTGTCAGCCTCCACCCCTTGCGCTGAAGAATCCCGCCATGCCCCTGCTCCGCCGCTTCAAGAACCGCGCCTACCTGCTGCTACCGGCCTTGCTGCTGGGCAGCGCCCTGTGCCTGTCGCTGGAGTCCAGCGTCAGCCGCGCGCAACCGGTGGACGGCACTCAGACCCTGGTGTTCCTGCGCCACGCGGAAAAGCCCGCCGGCGGCCTCGGCCAGCTCAACTGCCAGGGCCTGAACCGAGCCCTCGACCTGGCCTCGCTGCTGCCGGAAAAATTCGGCAAGGCGCAGTACGTGTTCGCCGCCAACCCGACGCGCAACGTCGAGGAAGGCGAGCTGGACAACTCCTACAGCTACATCCGCCCCTTGATGACCATCAGCCCCAGCGCCATCAAGCTCGGCCTGCCGGTGAACATCGATTTTGCCGCCAACGACACCAGCGACCTGGCGGACGAGCTGCTGCACAACCGCTACCACAACGCGATCATCTACACCGCCTGGTCCCACGGTTACCTGCCGGAGCTGATCAACAAGGTCGCCGAAGAGGCCGTGGGCCAGCAGCGCCCGATCACCGAGGACTGGGCCTCCAGCGACTTCGACTCGCTGTACGTGCTGACCCTGACCTGGCGCAACGGCAAGGCCAGCCTGCACAGCCAGAGCTACAAGCAGGGCCTGGACGGCGGCGAGCAGGATTGCCCGAGCTGATCAGCCCAGGGCGTCGAGCAACCGGTACCAGGCAATCCCCGCCCCCAGGTAGAGGCGTTGCAGGCCATGCAGCGGAATTGGCCGCACGGGCGTGAGCGGAAACGGAAAGGCCTGCCCCGCTCCCGTCAGCCGCGCCGCCAGGTGCTTGCCCAGCAGGGTCGACAAGGCAATGCCGCGCCCGTTATAGCCCAGCAGGATCGACAACCCCGGCGCCGGTTCGTGCAACTGCGGCAGAAAGCTCGGGGTCAGGGCCACGCGCCCGCTCCAGCGGTACTCGATGGGGGTGCCCGCCAACTGGGGAAACAGGTTCAGCAACGAGCGCTCCAGATGGTTCCAATCGGCATCCCGGCGCGGTTCGGAAAACGGTCCGCGCCCGCCCAGCAGCAGGCGTCCCTGGGCGTCCTGCTTGAAATACAGCAGCAGGCGCCGGGCATCGGAACACACCTCGCCGCCCGGCAGGATGCTCTGGCGCAGCTCGGCGGGCAGTGGCCGGGTGGCGATGATGAAACTGTTGGCGGCGATCACCGTCTGGCGCAACCCCGGCCACAAGCCGTCGGTGTAGCCATTGGTGGCCAGCAGCACCTTCGGGGCGCGCACCCGCGCGCCACAGTCGGTTTCCAGGGTCCAGCGCCCGCCGTCGCGCTGCAGTTGCCGCACCCGGCTCTGGCCGTGAATGCTCACCCCCAGCTCCATCGCCACCCGGGCCAGGCCCCGGGCGTAGTTCAGCGGGTGCAGGCTGCCGGCCCGTGGGTCGACCCAGCCGCCCAGGTACTGCGGGCTGCCGATGCGCTGGCTTACCGCCGCCTTGTCCAGCAACTCCACGGCCACGCCGCGCTGGCGCCACTGCTCGGCGCGCTGCTCCAGGGTGCGCATCGCCGCGCCGGAAAACGCCGGCTGGATCCAGCCCTTGCGCGTGGCGTCGCAGCGGATGCGGTGTTCCTTGATCAGCTCGAACACTTCATCGGCCGCCGAGCCCACGGCTTCGATCAGTGCCTCTCCCCGCACCTGGCCGAATTTGGCCAGCAGTTGCTCGGGGTCGAACTTGAGCCCGGGGATCACCTGCCCGCCATTGCGCCCGGAGGCGCCCCAGCCGGGCTCGCCGGCATCCAGCACACAGACACGGGCACCGCTCTGGGCCAGGCGCAGGGCACTCACCAGCCCGGTGTAGCCGGCACCGACAATCGCCACATCGACCTCCCGGTCCTCGGTCAGCGCCGGGGTGTGCTCGGCCGGCATGGCCGTGGCCGCCCACAGCGAGGACGGCATGCGCAGAGGCTGGGACGTACTCATGCCTGCACCTCCGCGCCCTGGTTGAGCAGGCGCCGCAGGAAGTCCTGGGTGCGCGGGTGGCTCGGGGTGCTGAGCACGGTGCGCGCCGGCCCGGCCTCGACGATGCGCCCGCTGTGAAGGAAGCACACCTGGTCCGCCACGTCCTGGGCAAAGCCCATTTCATGGGTGACCACGATCATGGTCATGCCCTCGTCGGCCAGTTTGCGCATCACCGCCAGCACCTCGCCCACCAGTTCCGGGTCCAGTGCTGAAGTGGGCTCGTCGAAGAGAATCGCCTCCGGGTCCATGGCCAGTGCCCGGGCAATCGCCACCCGTTGCTGCTGTCCGCCGGAGAGCTCGTCCGGGTAGGCGTGCATGCGATGGGCCAGGCCGACCTTTTCCAGCAGGGCCTCGGCCCGCAGGCGTGCTTGCCGGGGGTCCTGCTTCTTGACGTAGATCGGCCCCTCGGTGACGTTCTGCAACGCCGTGCGATGGGGGAACAGGTTGAAGCGCTGGAACACCATGGCCACCCGGGTACGCAGCTCGTGGATGCTCTTGGCCTGCCGCTCGACCCGCGCCCCGCTCACCAGGATGTCGCCCTGCTCGTAGCTTTCCAGGCCGTTGATACAGCGCAGCAGGGTCGACTTGCCGGACCCCGAGGGGCCGATCAGGCACACCACCTCGCCGCTGCGCACCTCAAGGTCGATGCCTTCGAGCACCGCCACGTTGCCAAAGCTCTTGTGTACGCCCTTGATCTGGATCATGGCTTTCTCCGGGTGCTGATGCGCGCCTCCAGGCGGCGCAGGGCAAAGGACAGTGGCAGGCTCAGGGCCAGGTAGAGCAAGGCCACCAGGGTGTAGACGGTCATGTTCTCGAAGGTCGAGGACGCGATCAGCTGCCCGGCCCGGGTCATCTCGGCCACGGTGATGGTGGACACCAGGGACGAGTCCTTGAGCATCATCACCAGGGTGTTGCCGTAGGGCGGCAAGGCGATGCGCAGGGCCTGGGGCAGCACCACCCGACGCATGATCATCGGCCCGCGCATGCCGATGGATTCGGCGGCCTCGATCTGCCCCTGGTGAATGGCCTGGATGCCGGCGCGGAAGTTTTCCGCCTGGTACGCCGAGTAGGCGATGCCCAGGCCGATCACCCCGGCCTGCATGGCGGTGAGCTGGATGCCGAAATCCGGCAGCACGAAGTAGATGTAAAACAGCTGGACGATGATCGGCAGCCCGCGAATGACGTTGACCACGCCGATGGCGAACAACGCCACCGAGCGCACCTTGGACACCATCATCAAGGCGAAGACCAGGCCGATCAGCGAACTGAGCACGAATGAGCCAACAGTGACCTGCAGGGTGACCACTGCGCCTTTCAATAGAATGGGCAGGAAGTCCAGAGCGTTCTGGAGAAACATGGAGAGACCCGTTTAATCAGCAAGAAAGGGACCCGGGCCAGGTGCCGGGTCGCGACTGGATCAGTTGAGCTTCCAGCGCTCGATGATGCGCTCCAGGGTGCCGTCGGCCTTGATCGCGGCGATCCCGCGATTGACCTCGGCCAGGGTCTGGGCATCGCCCTTGCGCACGATCAGGCACACATCGCCCATGACCACCGGCTGGTAGCCCTTGACCAGCCGCACCTTGTTCTGGGTGCCCTGGGCCAGTTGGTAGGCGAGGATCGGCCGGTCGGCGAAACCGGCCTTGATCCGCCCCAGGGCCAGGTCGCGCATCAGGTCGGGAATCGAGTCGTAGCCGCGTACTTCCTTGAAGATCCCGCGCTTGTTCAACTCGTCGATAAACACCGTGCCGACCTGGGCGCCGACGGTTTCCCCGGCCAGGTCCTCCATGCGGCGGTAGTCGCCGGTGTCGTCGGCCTTGACGATCAGGCCCTCGCCGTAGCTGAACACCGGATCGGAGTACTGCACCACTTTCTCGCGCACCGGGGTGCGCAGCATGGCGGCGGAGATGATGTCGATCTTGTTCGAGGTCAGGGACGGGATCAGCGCGGCGAAGGTGGTCTGCTGGATGTCCACGGCGAAACCGCCAGCCTTGCCCACGGCCCGGGCGGCATCGATCATCATGCCCTCGATGCTCTGGCTCTTGACGTCAAGAAAGGTGAAGGGAATGCCGGTGGCGGTGGCCCCGACCTTGTACAGCGGCTCGGCCTGGGCCGACAGCGAGAGGCCCAGGGCGCAACAGAGTGCGAATACAGCGGGCGCAAGGACACGAGTGCGGGTATGCATGGCGAATCTCCCATTGGACGGTTTTATTGTTTGAAGTCCGTGATGGATAGCCTCTGGTGTGGAAGGCAGGAGGCATGGACCCGACTATAAACAATTTACAAAAATCGTAAAGAGATTTATAAATATCGAATATCGATATTCAAAACATGAAATAGCCAGACAGGACTGTCATGAGCGATAACAACAATTCCCTATTCAACCAGTCGCTGGAGAAAGGCCTGGCAGTGCTGCGGGCCTTCAACGCCGCGCAACGAACCATGAACCTGGCGGAAATCGCCGCGGCCGCCGACATCAACAAGAGCTCGGCGCAGCGCATGATTCACACCCTGGAACAGCTGGGCTACGTGCGTAAGCACCCGCAGACCAAACGCTTCCAGCTGACTCCGCGGGTGATGGAGATCGGCTACAACTACCTGGCTGCCGACACCCTGGTGGACGTGGCCAACCCGTTCCTCGCCGAACTGGCGCAGATCACCGGAGAAACCACCAACCTCACCGAGCCCGATGGCCTGGACATGGTCTATGTGGCGCGCTTCGTGGCGCCCAAGTTCATCCCCATCCACATGCCCATCGGCAGCCGCATCCCCATGTACTGCACCGGCTCCGGGCGCGCCTACCTCAGCGCCCTGCCCGCCGCCGAGGCCACACAGATCCTCGAAGCCAGCGAGCGCAAGGCTCATACCCGGCACACCCTGACCGAGCTTGCGGATATCCAGCGCGAGATCGAGCTCACCCAGCGCCGCGGCTACGCCCTGAACCCGGAGGAACTGTTCCTGGGGGACATGAGCATTGCCGCACCGATCCTCGGCAGCCAGGGCCTGCCGGTGGCCGCCGTGCACGTGGTGGTGCCCAGCAGCCGCTGGACCCTGGAAGAAGCCGAACGCAAGCTCGCGCCTTCAGTGATCGAATGCGCCCGGGCCATCCGCACCTCGATTCGCACCCTCTGAAAATCGCTCCCCTGTGGCCGCTGCCACAGGCTGCGAATGGCCCGCAGGGACGCGGCCTTCTCAAAACCGACAGAGCTCCGACGGGGGATCGCCAAGCAAGGCCCTGCGGGCCTTCGCGCAGCCTCGCTGACGCTCGGCAGCGGCTACAGTCCAATGCCGGACGAGATTGGTGTAGCCGCTGCCGCAGGCTGCGAACGGCCCGCAGGGACGCGGCGTTCTCAAAACCGACAGAGCTCCGCCGGGAGATCGCCAAGCAAGGCCCTGCGGGCCTTCGCGCAGCCTCGCTGACGCTCGGCAGCGGCTACAGTCCAATGCCGATCCGAGATGGGTGTAGCCGCTGCCGCAGGCTGCGAACGGCCCGCAGGGACGCGGCGTTCTCAAGGCCGACAGAGCTCCGACACGAGATCGCCAAGCAAGGCCCTGCGGGCCTTCGCGCAGCCTCGCTGACGCTCGGCAGCGGCTACAGTCCAATGCCGGGCGAGATCGGTTCGCGGCGCACCGGCGCCAGCGGCTACAATTCGCGCTTATTGTCTTGTGCGGAATTCCCTTCATGTCCAACCTCGCCTCCACCCAGCCCACCCGCGGCTGGGCGTTCTGGTGCAAACCCCTGCTGTTCCTGCTGGTGGCCGCCATCGGCCTGTATTACGTGAAGTGGTCGCCCTACTACCTCAAGGCCTTTGTCGCCGCCGACAGCCACAGCATCGGCGCGTCGATCCTCAACGATCAGCAAAGCTCGCCCTGGAGCGCCGCCCTGGCCTATTCCCAGGTGTACTTCCTGGCCATCTGGAAGGCTGCGGTACTGGCGGTGATCTTAGGTTCCCTGTTGCAGGTGCTGATTCCAAGGGACTGGCTGCTGCGCCTGTTCGGCCGCGCCGGTTTCGGCTCGACCCTGCGCGGCGGGCTGTTCGCCTTGCCGGGCATGATGTGTTCCTGCTGCGCCGCACCGGTGGCCGCCGGGCTGCGGCGGCAGAAGGTTTCGGTGGGCGCGGCCCTGGCGTTCTGGATCGCCAACCCGGTGCTCAACCCGGCGACCCTGGTGTTCATGGGCTTTGTTTTGGGCTGGGGGTTTTCCGCCCTGCGCCTGGTGGCGGGCATCGTCCTGGTGCTCGGCGTGTCCCTGGTGGCGCAGCGGGTCGCCGGCCCCGAGCAACTGCCGGAAGCCGCGGTGGATGCGGTGGTGGAGGCCAGCACGGTGAACGAGCAGCCGTTCCTCAGCCGCTGGGGCAAGACCCTGTGGCAACTGTTCTGGAGCACCATTCCGATCTATGTGCTGGCGGTACTGGTGTTGGGCGCGGCGCGGGTCTGGCTGTTCCCGCACATTGACGGCGCCATGGGCGACAGCCTGTGGTGGCTGGTGCCCCTGGCGATTGCCGGCACCCTGTTCGTGATCCCCACCGCGGCGGAGATTCCCATCGTCCAGACCATGATGACCCTGGGTTTGGGCACCGGTCCGGCGGTGGCGCTGTTAATGACTCTGCCGAGCATCAGCCTGCCGTCGCTGCTGATGTTGCGTAAGGATTTCGATGCCCGGGTACTGGTGACCGTGGCCGTGCTGACCATGCTGGTGGGGATTGTCTGCGGATTGATTGGTGCGGTGTTGTTGTAGAGCCCTGGTTATCGTCTTGAAACACATTGATCAGGGAATGCCGCTCCCGAAACCAGAGTTTTCGCTTTGTTTTGTAAGGCTTGTCCGAGAGAATCGCCAACGCCTTTGAGCGGCTTGTGCCCTGGGTGTTCGTCAGGCAGTCTCCCCCGGTCGCTGCACCATCAGCGGCTCGGATGTGGAAGTCCGGAAGGGTCATAGGTACAACGCTTCAACGCGCCCGCCGACGCTTTGCGCCCGCGGGTAGGTGTTATGGCGGCCATGCGTGGGGCACCTTCGGGTGCGCCGGGTTTTGGGTACCAAAAGACTCCCCGGTCTTCCACACCCACGCACGGCTGCCACCCTCTCGTGTGGAAGCGAGACCGGCGGCTCTACTTAACCTTAGAGTCGTAGGTACCCCAATGAAAAAGCTCGTCCCCGATCCACCCCGCCCCCTGCGCGATCCCGAGCTGGATCGCGCCAACGCCAACCTGCTCGCCGCACTGAAACCGACCCAGGCACGCCCGTTCGGCCTGCGCGATGCCCAGGGCAATGCCCTGTTCAGCGTGCAAGCCGGGGTCAACGCCGAACAGGCCTTGAGGCACGTCGCCCTGCTGCTCAAGTGCGCCGAGGAGGTGTCCGATGAAATCACCGAGCGCGCCAGCGGTATCGAGCGTGGCCTGATCTGGTCCATGGTGCATTCCGTGGAAATGGCCCGGGCCGTGGTCGAGGCCTTGCTCGACCGTCCACGCCCTGCCGGCTGACGCCCGCGCACACCGCGCGCTCAGGTGCTGCGAGCGCGCGGATCATTGAGCGCTAGCGCTAGCGCGACTGGCGCTGGCGCAGGTAATCGAGCACCGCGCCGTGGTCGCCGCTGAACTCGATCCGCGCGCCCTTGCTCTCGCGTTGGTAGGCGTACATCGGGTCGTAGTATTCGCCGAGCAGGCCTTCGATCCAGGCCCGGTGCAGCTCCACATCGCCGCTGCGGGCCTGTTCCGCCAGCGCGGCTTCCATCAGCAGGAACAGGCGCTGGTGACGCTCGCCCCCCAGGCGCTTGTGGATCTTGTTCAGGCTCTCCAGCAGGCGTTCGGCAAACAGGGCAAACCCTTCCTCGCCATGCACGGCCACGAACTCGGCGCTGAGGTTGACCACGTAATCGTCAAGGATGCGCTGTACCCGGCTGTCGAGGCGGTCTTCCAGCCAGACCATGGGCAGGCCCTGCATGCTCTGGTACAGCGGCAGCGGCAAGGCGCAGCTGCCGATCATGCGGTTCTCGTCTTCCAGGACAAAGCTCTGCACGCCGCGCTCACGCTTTTTCAGCAGGTCCACCGCCAGGCGGTTTTCGAAGTCGATGTTGCTCGGCTGCCCGGTGGCGCGGCGGCCGAAGCTGGAGCCGCGGTGGTTGGCGTGGCCTTCCAGGTCCAGGGCGTTATCCAGCTGGCCCAGCACTTCGGTCTTGCCGGTGCCGGTCATGCCCCCCAACAGGACAAAATCGCACTGCTGCAACGCCTGCTCGGTGGTGTCCAGAAGGAAGGTCCGCATGGCCTTGTAGCCGCCGCCGACCCGCGGGTAGTCAATGCCCGCTTCCCTGAGCCACTGCTGGACGATCTGCGAGCGCAGGCCGCCACGGAAGCAGTACAGCAGGCCGTTGGGGTGGGCCCGGGCGAAATCGGCCCAGGCCTGGACGCGCTGTTGCTTGATGTCGCCGGACACCAGCTGATGGCCCAGGACAATCGCCGCCTGCTGGCCCTGCTGCTTGTAGCAGGTGCCGACCCGCTGGCGTTCCTGGTCGGTCATCAGCGGCAGGTTGAGCACCCCGGGAAAGGCGCCCTTGGTGAATTCGATCGGCGCCCGGGTGTCCATCATCGGCCGGTCGTTGAGGAAGATCTCGCGGTAGTCGGTGCAGTCCAGAGGCATCAGAACACCTCGACCGCGTGGCTCTGTCGCTCCACCAGTTCACCGATGGGCGCCAGTTCCAGGCCCAGCTCCGCCGCCAGGGCGAGGAACTCGGCATTGCCTTCAGGCGTCACCGCCACCAGCAGGCCGCCGCTGGTCTGCGGGTCGCAGAGCACGCGCTTGTGCAGCTCCTGGACCCGGCCAATCTTCTCGGCGTAGCTGCTGTAGTTGCGCAAGGTGCCGCCGGGCACGCAGCCCTGGTCCAGGTAGTACTCGACCCCGGGCAGGCGCGGTACGCGGTCGTAGTGAATCTGTGCGGTGAGGCCGCTGCCATCGGCCATTTCCACCAGGTGCCCGAGCAGGCCGAAACCGGTGACGTCGGTCATCGCGGTCACCCCTTCGAGCTTGCCGAAACGGCTGCCGGGCTTGTTCAGGGTGCACATCCAGTCGCGGGCCAGACCGATGTCGGCGTCGCGCAGCTTGCCCTTTTTCTCGGCGGTGGTGAGCACGCCGATCCCCAGGGGCTTGGTCAGGTACAGCAGGCAGCCGGCGGTGGCGGTGTCGTTGCGTTTCATGAAGCGCTTTTCCACCAGCCCGGTCACCGCCAGGCCGAAGATCGGCTCCGGTGCGTCGATGGAATGGCCGCCCGCCAGGGGAATGCCCGCCGCGTCGCACACGGCGCGGCCGCCGCGGATCACTTCCCGGGCGATTTCCGGGGCCAGCACGTTCACCGGCCAGCCAAGAATGGCGATGGCCATCAGCGGGTCGCCGCCCATGGCGTAGATGTCGCTGATGGCGTTGGTGGCGGCGATGCGGCCGAAGTCGAAGGGGTCGTCGACGATGGGCATGAAAAAGTCGGTGGTGGAGACCACGCCGCGCTCTTCGTCGATGGCGTAGACCGCCGCGTCATCGCGCGAAGCGTTGCCGACCCACAGCTTGGGGTCGAGGTTCTGCGCCCCGCTGCCGGCCAGGATCACCTCCAGTACCTGGGGGGAAATCTTGCAGCCGCAGCCGGCTCCGTGGCTGTACTGGGTCAGGCGAATCGGCTCGCTCATGGGGCACCTCGTCAAGTTCGGGACGCAGGATTCTAGCAGAGGGGGTCAGGCCCCGGGCCGGGGCGTGCCCTGGTGGAACAGCATCTGCCAGCGCCCTTCGCGGCAGCGCCACAGCGAACTGCGCCAGGCGCTGCCGGCCGCGCGCCCGCCGGCTGCGGCGTTATGGCACAGGTAGGTGACCTGGGCCAGATCGGCCGCCAGAGGCTGCAACGAGAACTCGCTGATGCTGCGCTCGATGAAGTCCTGCTGGGGCAGGCTTTGCAGCACCTGGGCCTTGTTCCAGCGTCCGCCGCTGGCGCCGAACTCGAGAAAGTCGTCGGCCAGCAAGGCCTCCAGCGCCTGGCGATCGGCGCGCACTTCGGCTTGTTGCAACTGGCGTTCGAGCATCAGCAGGTGGTCGGACAATTCCATGGTCACTCCCGAGGCGGCGGATCAGTGGCGCACTCTAGCATCCGCGCCCAGCCTCTCAAGACCGGACACCTGCGGTAGCGCATGAACCAAGCAAATGGGCCGGGCTTTGGTTAGGCTTGCAGCGCCCTGCCCGGGGCACGCTTGTCCTCACCCCAACAAAAGCGCCACCCCGCCCCTCAGCCGAGGCCCGGGCAAGACGCTGAAGGAGTCCGCCATGAAATTCACTACCCAGTCCATCGCCCGCAAGCTCAAGTTCCACCAGTTGGTGGTGTTCGAGCAGGTGCTGCAAAGCGGCTCGCTGGTGCGCGCCTCCCAGGCGCTGAACCTGACTCAGCCGGCGGTGACCAAGATCATTCACGAGCTGGAGTCCTACTTCGAAGCGCCGTTGCTGGTGCGCAGCAACCGCGGGGTGACCGCCACCGAGCTGGGCCAGGTGGTGGTGCAACGGGCCAAGTCGCTGCTGGCAGAACTGCGCGCCCTGACCGATGAGGTCAACGCCTTCCAGGAAGGCACCTCGGGGCAGGTGATGGTCGGCACCCTGATCTCGGCCTCGACCTCGCTGCTGCCCCGGGCCATCCAGTTGCTCAAGCAGCGCGCGCCGGGGGTGCTGGTGTCATTGCGGGTCGGGCAGATGGACCAGCTGTTTCCGGCGCTGGCGGTGGGCGATGTGGATCTGGTGGTGGGCCGGGTGCCGGACGACTGGCACCGGCGCAGCGAGTCGCTGGAAGTCGACGTGCTGTATCGCGAGGACCTGAGCATCGTCGCCGGCGTCCATCACCCGCTGCACCAGCAGACGCCGGTCAGCCTGGCACATCTGCACGCCTACCCCTGGGTGCTGCCGACCCGCGACTCGCTGCTGCGGCGCACCGCCGACCGGCTGTTCGCCGACAACGGTCTATCGACGCCGGACAATGTTGCCGAGTCGCTGTCGATCCTCACCAACATCACCCTGATGCAGGATCAGCGCACCGTGGCCCTGATGCCCTACGAGGCCTCGTTGCAGTTCATCCAGGCCGGCATGCTCCAGGCGTTCGATCTGGGGACGCCGCTGCAGTTCGGCGACATCGGTTGCTTCTACGCCGCCCAGCGCCATCTGGGTCCGGCGGCCCGGCTGTTTCGCGAATGCCTGGACCTGGCCCGGGCAGAGACCGCCAACGGGCAAGCGCCGATCCAGGCTGTGTCCTGATATTCCAATTGTTAATAGTTAGCGGCCGATCTTTGATTATTCACTAATACCAGGCCTTCCTACACTCGCCCCGAAACCCATGTTTCGGAGGTTCAAGTGTCCACAGTCCTGCTGCGTCATTTCATCGACGGCGAGTTCGTCGCCAGCCCCGCGACCTTTGCCAATGTCTCCCCGGTCGACGGCCGTGTGCTGAGCCAGGTCTGCGAGGCCGACCGGCCCCTGGTGGACCGCGCCGTGGCGGCGGCCAAGGCGGCGCAGTCCGGCCCCTGGGCCGCTTACAGCGCCAGCCAGCGCGCCGACCTGCTGCTGCGGATTGCCGAAGGTATCGAGGCCCGTTTCGAGGCGTTCGTCGCCGCCGAAGTCGCCGACACCGGGCGCCCGGTGCAGCAGGCGCGCACCCTGGACGTGGCCCGCGCGGTGCACAATTTCCGCACCTTCGCCGAGCTGCTGCGCCAGTCCGGCGGGGAGATCTTCGAGATGCGCGGCGCCGACGGCAATGACGTGTTCAGCTACAGCGTGCGCAAGCCCCACGGCGTGGTGGCAATCATCTCGCCGTGGAACCTGCCATTGCTGCTGCTCACCTGGAAAGTCGCCCCGGCCCTGGCCTGCGGCAACTCAGTGGTGGTCAAGCCCTCCGAAGACACCCCCTCCAGCGCCACCCTGCTGGCCGAAGTGATGCGCGACGCCGGGGTGCCGGCCGGCGTGTTCAATCTGCTGCACGGCTTCGGGCCGAATTCGGCCGGGGAATTCCTCACCGCCCATCACGAGGTCGACGCCATCACCTTCACCGGTGAGTCCCGTACCGGCGCCACCATCATGAAAGCCGCCGCCGAAGGCGTGCGCGAGGTGTCCTTCGAGCTGGGCGGCAAGAACGCCGCGGTGGTGTTCGCCGACTGCGATTTCGACGCCGCGGTGGCCGGGGTGCTGCGCTCCAGCTTCACCAACTCGGGCCAGGTGTGCCTGTGCTCGGAGCGGGTCTACGTCGAACGGCCGATCTACCAGCGCTTCGTCGCCGCCCTCAAGGCCGGCGCCGAACAGTTGAAGATCGGCTACCCCGATGAAGACGGGGTGAACATGGGCTCGCTGATTTCCCACAAGCACCGGGACAAGGTCCTGGGCTACTTCCAACTGGCCCTGGAGGAAGGCGCGACCCTGGTCAGCGGCGGCGGCATTCCGCAGTTCGGCGATGCCCGGGACCAGGGCGCCTACGTCCAGCCGACGATCTGGACTGACCTGCCGGACCACGCCCGCTGCCTGCGCGAAGAGGTGTTCGGCCCGGTCTGCCACATCGCCCCGTTCGACACCGAGGACGAAGTGCTGCGCCGGGTCAACGACAGCGCCTATGGCCTGGCCACGGCCCTGTGGACCCGCGATCTGAAGCGCGCCCATCAGCTGTCGCGGCGCTTCCGTGTGGGCATGGTCTGGGTCAACACCTGGTTCCTGCGTGACCTGCGCACGCCGTTCGGCGGCACAAGGCTTTCGGGCGTGGGGCGCGAAGGCGGCCGCCATTCCCTGGATTTCTACTCCGAGATCACCACCATCTGCGTCAACCCTTGAGGGGCACCCCGACATGCATGCAGACCTGATTGAAGCGGCGCACCAGCTGCGCCAGGCCCAGCTCAACGGCCAGCCCTGCGCCCCGGTGCGCGAGCTGATCGCCCAGGCCCGGGCCGCACAACCCCACAGCTCACTGGCCGACCTGGCCTACCAGGTGCAGCGCTACAACAACCTGGCGGCCACGGATGCCGGACGCCGCCCGGTGGGCCACAAGATCGGCCTGACCTCCCACGCCGTGCAACGGCAGCTGGGGGTGGAGCAGCCGGACTTCGGCCAGCTGTTCGCCGACATGGCCCGCGGCGACGACCAGCCCATCGCCTGGAGCGACACCTGCCAGCCCAAGGTCGAGGCCGAGATCGCCCTGGTGCTGGAACGCGACCTGCCCCACGAGCGGCACACCCTGGCCGACCTGATCCGCGCCACGGCCTTCGCCCTGCCGGCCATCGAGATTGTCGGCAGCCGCATCGCCCAGTGGGACATCCAACTGAGCGACACCATCGCCGACAACGCCTCCAGCGGGCTGTTCGTGCTCGGCAGCCGGCCGGTGCCATTGCAACAGCTGGACCTGGTGCGCTGCGGCATGAGCCTGACCCGTGGTGGCGAGCCGGTGTCGGTGGGCGCCGGCGCCGCCTGCCTGGGCAACCCGCTGAACGCCGCCCTGTGGCTGGCCGACACCCTGGCCCGCCTGGGCACGCCGCTGCGGGCTGGCGACATCCTTCTGACCGGCGCCCTCGGGCCCATGGTCGCGGTGCAACCGGGAGATCGCTTCAGCGCACACATCCAGGGCCTGGGCAGC
Source organism: Pseudomonas sp. 50_B (assembly GCF_017491625.1). Taxonomy (NCBI): domain Bacteria; kingdom Pseudomonadati; phylum Pseudomonadota; class Gammaproteobacteria; order Pseudomonadales; family Pseudomonadaceae; genus Pseudomonas; species Pseudomonas sp. 50_B. The sequence goes on along the minus strand of NZ_JAFGYX010000034.1, from coordinate 35,464 downwards.
GTCAGCGCCAGTTTCGCCAGAACCCAATGAACCGGAGTCACTCATGAACCCAACCCTCAAGGCCGCGATCATCGGCTCGGGCAATATCGGCACCGACCTGATGCTGAAAATCCTCCGCCAGGGGCAGCACCTGAGCCTCAGCGCCATGGTCGGCATCGACCCGGCCTCCGACGGCCTGGAGCGGGCCCGGCGCCTGGGCGTGGCCACCACCCACGAAGGCGTCGAAGGCCTGCTGCGCATGCCCGAGTTCGCCGCCATCGACATCGTTTTCGACGCCACTTCGGCCAGCGCCCACCGGCACCATGAGGCGCTGCTGCGCCAGGCCAAGCCGGGCATCCGCCTGATCGACCTGACCCCGGCGGCCATCGGCCCCTACTGCATTCCGGTGGTCAACCTGGAGCAACACCTGAACAGCCTCAACCTGAACATGGTCACCTGCGGCGGCCAGGCGACCATTCCCATGGTGGCCGCGGTGTCGCGGGTGGCCCAGGTGCACTACGCCGAGATCGTCGCCTCGATTGCCAGCAAGTCCGCCGGCCCCGGCACCCGGGCCAATATCGACGAGTTCACCGAAACCACCCGCCACGCCATCGAAACCCTCGGCGGCGCCACCCGGGGCAAGGCGATCATCGTCATGAACCCGGCCGAACCGCCGCTGATCATGCGCGACACGGTGCTGATGCTGTCGGCCGCCGCCGATCAGCGGGAGGTCGCCGCCTCCATCGCCGAGATGGCCGCGGCGGTGCAGGCCTATGTGCCCGGCTACCGGCTCAAGCAGCAGGTGCAGTTCGAGCCGATCCCGGCCTCGGCGCCGCTGCTGATCCCGGGCCTGGGGCGTTTTTGCGGGCTCAAGACCTCGGTGTTCCTGGAGGTCGAAGGCGCCGCCCATTACCTGCCCGCCTACGCCGGCAACCTCGACATCATGACCTGCGCCGCGCTGGCCACCGCCGAGCGCATGGCCCAGTCGCTGCTCAACCGCTGAAGGAGCTTCGCCATGACTTTCAACCCCGGCAACAAGCTCTACATTTCCGACGTGACCCTGCGTGACGGCATGCACGCCATCCGCCACCAGTACAGCCTGGATCAGGTCCAGGCCATCGCCCGGGCCCTGGACGCGGCCCGGGTCGACAGCATCGAAGTGGCCCACGGCGACGGCCTGCAGGGCTCCAGCTTCAACTACGGCTTCGGCGCCCACACCGATCTGGAATGGATCGAAGCCGCGGCCGATGTGCTCGAACACGCGCGCATCGCCACCCTGCTGCTGCCCGGCATCGGCACCGTGCATGACCTCAAGGCCGCCTACCGGGCCGGTGCCCGAGTGGTGCGGGTGGCCACCCATTGCACCGAGGCCGATGTCTCGCGCCAGCACATCGAATGCGCCCGGGAGCTGGGCATGGACACCGTGGGTTTTCTGATGATGAGCCACATGACCAGCCCGGAAAATCTCGCCGTCCAGGCGCAGAAAATGGAAAGCTACGGCGCCACCTGCATCTACGTGGTGGACTCCGGCGGCGCGATGAACATGCAGGACATCCGCCTGCGCTTCAGGGCGCTGAAGGCCGTGCTCAAGCCGGACACCGCCACCGGCATGCACGCCCACCACAACCTCGGCCTGGGGGTGGCCAACTCCCTGGTGGCGGTGGAAGAAGGCTGCCAGCGCATCGACGCCAGCCTCGCCGGCATGGGCGCCGGGGCCGGCAATGCGCCGCTGGAAGTGTTCATCGCCGCCGCCGACAAGCTGGGCTGGAACCACGGCACCGACCTCTATCGCCTGATGGACGCCGCCGACGACCTGGTGCGCCCGCTGCAAGACCGGCCGGTGCGGGTCGACCGCGAAACCCTGGCCCTGGGCTACGCCGGGGTCTACTCCAGCTTCCTGCGCCACGCCGAACTGGCCGCCCACAAGTACGACCTGAAAACCGTCGACATCCTGATCGAGCTCGGCCGCCGGCGCATGGTCGGTGGCCAGGAAGACATGATCGTCGACGTCGCCCTCGACCTGCTCGCTGCCCGGGAGTCCCGCCCATGAACCTCGATCTTGCCCCCATTGCCAGCGCCCTGGATCAGGCCGCGCGCAACGCTCGCGCCCTGCCCCAGTTCAGTCGGCACACGCCTTTCAACCTGGAGCAGGCCTACCAGATCCAGCGCGCTTCCATGGCCCACCGCTACGCCGATGGCGAACGCATGATCGGCCTCAAGCTGGGCTTCACCAGCCGCGCCAAGATGCTGCAGATGGGCGTCGACAGCCTGATCTGGGGTTGGCTCACCGACGCCATGCTGGAAGAGGACGGCGGCCTGCTGAACCTGGATCGCTACATCCACCCCCGGGCCGAACCGGAGCTGTGCTTTCTCACCCGGCGCGCCATCGACCGGCCACTGACCCAGCTCGAAGCCGTCGACTACCTGGAGGCCGTGGCCCCGGCCATCGAGATCATCGACTCGCGCTACGAGGCGTTCAAATTCAGCCTGGAAGACGTGGTGGCGGACAACTGCTCCTCGGCCGGGCTGGTGGTTGGCCCCTGGTCACGGGACTTTTCCGCCCTGGCCAACGCCGGGGTGCTGATGCGCCTGGACGGTGCCCTGGTGGAGGCCGGTTCGACTGCGGCGATCCTCGGCCATCCGCTGCGCAGCCTGGTGCACGCCTCGCAACTGCTGGCCCGGGCCGAGATCAGCCTGCCCGCCGGCAGCCTGATCATGGCCGGCGCCGCCACCGCCGCCGTAGCCCTGACACCCGGCGCGCAGCTGTCGGTGGAGATCAATGGCTACGGCGAATGCGCCTTCACCTGCACCAGCCAGGCACAGGGAGAAGGCTCATGACCGTCAATCGCGCCACCCTGGTGCCGGGCAAGGCCAAGCCCCGGGGCCGCTTCCCCCATATCAAGCGTGCCGGCGACCTGCTGTTCATCTCCGGCACCAGCTCGCGGCGTCCGGACAACAGCTTCGACGGCGTCGAAGTGGACGAGCTGGGCACCACCTGCCTGGACATTCGCGCCCAGACCCGGGCGGTGATCGAGAACATCCGCGATATCCTCGCCAGCGAAAACGCCGGGCTGCAGGACCTGGTGGACATCAGCGCCTTCCTGGTGGATATGAACGATTTCGGCCCCTACAACCAGGTCTACGCCGAGTACTTCGACGAACAGGGCCCGACCCGCACCACCGTGGCCGTGCATCAGTTGCCACACCCGCACCTGCGCATCGAAATCAAGGCGGTGGCCTACGCCCCGCTCAATCGCCGAGAACAATAACAATGGACAAGCACCACTACAGCGCGCCGCTGAACTTCAACCGTTGGCTGGATGAACATGCCCATCTGCTGCAACCGCCGGTGGGCAACTGTCAGGTGTGGCAGGACGCCGACTTCATGGTCACCGTGGTCGGCGGCCCCAACCAGCGCACCGACTTTCACGACGACCCCATGGAAGAGTTCTTCTATCAGTTCAAGGGCAATGCCTACCTGAACATCTGGGACCGCGGCCGCTACGAACGCATCGACCTGCGCGAGGGCGACATCTACCTGATGGCGCCCCACGTCATCCATTCCCCGCAACGCCCAGAGCCCGGCAGCCTGTGCCTGGTGGTGGAGCGCCAGCGGCCCGTGGGCCTGCTGGACGCCCTGCAATGGTCTTGCGCCCGCTGCGGCACGCTGATCCAACGCTATGAAATGCAGCTGCAGAGCATCGTCAACGACCTGCCGCCGGTCTACGAACAGTTCTACGCCACCAGCCAGGAGCAGCGGCGTTGCAGCGGCTGCGGCGAAATCCATCAGGGCCGCGACTGGCAGACCTGGCACCACACCCTCAAGGCGGCGACCCCCTTATGAAAATCGACATGCATTCGCACTTCTTCCCCGACATCAGCCAGGCCGAGGCCGCACGCCTGGACCCGGTGCGCGCGCCCTGGCTGCACAAGGACGGCGCCCGGGGCCAGATCATGGTCGGCGACAAAGCCTTTCGTCCGGTGCACGACGTGCTCTGGGACCCGACGCGACGTGTCGAGCACCTGGACGAGCAAGGCCTGGACCTGCAGATCATGTGCGCCACGCCGGTGATGTTCGCCTACGACGCGCCCATCGAACGGGCCCTGCCCTGGGCCCAGTTGATGAACGATCGGGCCATGGCCATGACCGCCGGCCACGAACGCCGGCTCAAGGTCCTGGCCCAAGTGCCACTGCAGAACCTGGACGCCGCCTGCGCCGAAGCCAGCCGGGCCCAGGCCATCGGCCACGTCGGCGTGCAGATCGGCAACCACGTGGGCAATCACGACCTGGACCACGATCATCTGGTGACCTTTCTCGATCACTGCGCCCGTAACCAGATCCCGGTGCTGGTGCACCCCTGGGACATGATGGGCGGCGAGCGCATGCGCAAATGGATGCTGCCGTGGCTGGTGGCGATGCCGGCGGAAACCCAGCTGGGGATTCTGTCGCTGATCCTCTCCGGAGCCTTCGAGCGGCTGCCCGAATCCCTGCGCATCTGCTTCGCCCACGGCGGTGGCGGCTTCGCCTTTCTCCTGGGCCGGGTGGACAACGCCTGGCGTCACCGCGACATCGTCCGCGAAGACTGCCCGCAGTTGCCGTCCAGCTACGTCAAGCGCTTCTTTGTCGACTCGGCGGTGTTCGACCCCGGCGCCCTGAAACTGCTGGTGGAAGTGATGGGCAGTGAACGGGTGATGCTGGGTTCGGACTCGCCCTTCCCCCTCGGCGAACAGCGCATCGGCAGCGGCATCGCCGACCACCCGACCCTGGCCGAAGCCGACAAGGCACGCCTGCTCGGCAGCAACGCCCAGGACTTCTTCAACCTGTACTGAGTGCCCGCACTCAGCCCCTCATCCCCCTCGCTGCACCCGTCACCGTGGTCATCCGGCGGGCACCCCATGCCCGCCTCGAACAAAACCTATAAGGAGCCACCCATGTACGAGCGAACGCAACACCTGAGCGAGCTCATCGACCGCAGTCCATTGTCACCCCTGCAAATGCGGGTGCTATTGCTGTGCTTCCTGATCGTGCTGCTGGACGGTTTCGACACGGCCGCCATCGGCTACATCGCCCCGGAGCTGATCCAGCACTGGAACATCGAGCGGGCACAACTGGCCCCGGCCTTTGGCGCCGGGTTGTTCGGCATGCTCCTGGGCAGCTTCTGCTTCGGTCCCCTGGCCGATCGCCATGGACGCAAGGCCGTGCTGCTGACCTGCGTGGCGATCTTCGGCCTGGGCACCCTGGCTTCGGCCCTCTCGCCCAACATCGAAGTGCTGAGCCTGCTGCGCTTTGTCACCGGCATCGGCCTGGGCGGCGTGCTGCCCAACTGCATCACCCTCAGCTCGGAATACTCCCCGGCACGGCGGCGCATGCTGCTGGTGACCCTGAGCTATTCCGGCTTCACCCTGGGCCTGGCCCTGGGGGGCGCGGTGGCCGGCGAACTGCTGCCCCGGGTAGGCTGGCAGGGCCTGCTGCTGATCGGCGGCCTGGCGCCCCTGCTGCTCTTGCCGGTGCTGTACCTGGCGCTGCCGGAGTCGGTGTGCTTCATGGCCAACAGCCCGCGCCACACTGCCACCTTGCGCCGCATCGTTACCCGCATCAGCGGCCAGTCCGACTGGGAACGGGTACGACTGGTGGGCGATAGCGGCGAGACCGGCGCACGCTCGCCGCTTTCAGCGTTGTTCAGCCCCGGCCAACTGGCCCGCACCCTGCTGCTGTGGCTGACGTTCTTCTGCTGCCTGTTCGTGTTCTACCTGCTGACCAACTGGCTGCCCACGGTGCTGCGCGCCAGCGGCTACGACACCGGCGGCGCGGCACGGATCAGCGCCATGATCCCCTTTGGCGGCGTACTCGGCGGCATCGCCATGGCCCTGCTGATGGACCGCATCGGCGCCCTGCGCATCCTGCCCTGGCTGTGCCTGATCGCCGCCTGCGCCCTGGCCCTCACCGGCAGCCAACTGCACAGCGCCGCCGGCACCCTGGCCATCGTGTTCCTGGCCGGCTTCAGCCTCACCGGCACCCTGAACAACCTCAGCGTGGTGGCCGCCACCCTCTACCCCACCGCCTCCCGGGCCACCGGCGTGGCCTGGGCCCTGGCGGCGGGTCGTGCCGGCTCGATCATCGGCTCGCTGCTCGGTGGCTGGCTGTTCGCCCAGGCCGGCGGCCTGCAGCAATTTTTCGCCTGGATCGCCGTGCCGGTGCTGCTGGCGGGATTGGCCCTGGGCTGGATGAAGCGTCTGGGGCATTCGGCCGCAATACCGGCGAGCAAGGCCATGGAACAGGACTGAGCCCAAGCCGAGGTTATCGTCCAATAGCAGCGAGCCGCGCCTTCTTCGGGGGGCGCGGCTCGCTGCTGTCAGGCCGGGTCGATTCAGAAGAGATCGATCGGGTAATCGGTAATCAGCCGGAACTCATCGATATTGCCCTCGCCCTGAGCCACGTTGGCCCGGTGCCAGGTCTGGCGCAGGCGAAAGCTCAGGTCTTTCAGCGGACCGTTCTGCACCACATAGCGCGCTTCGAAGTTGATCTCGCGGTGCACGCCATCCCGGCCATACATCCCGGCGTAGGCGCTGCCTGCCGGAGTGTGCGTGCCGTCGATGCCGGAGCCGCGCAGGTAGCGGGTCATCAGGTTCCAGCCGGGCATGCCGTAGCCGGCCAGCGACAGGTCGTAGCGCAGTTGCCAGGAGCGTTCGTTGGGGCCGTTGAAGTCCGAGTACTGCACCGAGTTGGGCAGGTAGATCGAAGCGCCCTGGTCGCGGCCATTGCGGCCGTTGCGGTCCAGGTCGCCCACCCCCAGGTAGTCGAACGGGGTGTTGCCGTCGACGTTCTGCAGCGCCAGGGTCAGGCGATGGGCGCCCAGGCCATAGAACACCGAGGCACCCAGGGTGGTGTTGTCGATGGCTCCGGCTCTGGCCCGGCCGGTGTCGAGGGTGCGGTAGAGGTTCAGGTCGAAACCGGCCTGCTGGCCCTGCCCCAGGTCGGTACGGCCATTGAGGTTGGCGTAGTACTGGTTCCAGATGTCGGCGAAACGCGCCGCATAGAAGCTGGCGCCCCAGTCAGGCGTGAACCGGTACTGGCCGCCCAGGTAATCCACCGAGGGTGTGGTGACGCCAGCATAGAAGGCCCAGAGGTCGCCGTTGCTGTTGGTGGTGACGTGGCCGGTGGCCGAGGTGAAATGCCCGGCCTGCAGCGTGAGCTGGTCCAGTTCCTGGCTGTCCAGGGCAAAGCCGGTGGCGGTTTCCGGGATCAGGCGGTTGTGGCCGACGGCGAACACCGGGGTGTCCACCGACTGCTCGCCGAAACGCAGCACGCTTTCGGAGACTTTCAGTTTCAGCGCGGCACCGGCCTTGGCGTATTGGTCCGCCGGCTTGCCGTTGTCGTGGATCGGCAGGTTGTAGGTGCCGGTCTTGCCCCCGGAGGCATCCAGCTTGAGCCCGAGAGTGGCGAAGGCATCCACGCCGACGCCGACCGTGCCCTGGGTGAACCCGGATTCGAAGCGGCCGATAAAGCCCTGGGTCCAGTCCTTGCGGTCGGCACGGCCGTCCTGGACGCTGCGGTTGAGGTAGTAGTTGCGGGCTTGGATGCGCAGATGGCTGTCCTCGATGAAACCGGCCGGCTCCTCCTCGGCCCCGTGGACGGTCCAGGGCAGGCAACCCAACAGCGGCAACAGCAAAAGCGGTGAACGGCGCATTACGTCAGACATGGCAAAACCCTTGTGGATTATTGTTTTTGTAGAAGTGGCGACAGGGATCGGCAGGGGCCCAAAGGTCCCGTAGGTGCCGGCAAGCCGGCGAAGGCGATCACACGGACCGCTTCGCCGACCAGACGGCTCCCGCGAACGGGGTGGTCCGGGACTCAGGGTTGGATCGGCAGCGGCTTGGGCGCCGCGGCGTCCAGCGGGCGCTTGCCGCGAAAGCGCAGGTAGTAGATGAGCAGGATCAGCGCCAGGAACGGCAGCCCGCAGACCAGGGTCAGGAAGAACTGCTCGGTGAACAGCGTGGTGATCATCACCGCCAGCATCAGCAACAGCCCTCCCAGGCTGGTCCAGGGGTAACCCCAGAGCTTGAACGCCAGGGGTTCGGGGCCCTGTTGCCGACGAAAGAACAGGTGGGTGAGGAAGATCCCGGCCCAGGTGAACATGGCGCCGAACATGGCGATCGACATCATCAGGGTGAAGGCCTGGTCGGCGTAGGCCAGGTACAACAAGGTGGCCAGGGCAATCCCCAGGGACGACAGCAGCAGCGCCGCCAGGGGTACGCCGTTGCGGCTCAGGCGCCCGAACAGCGCCGGCGCCTGGCCAGCCCGGGACAGGCTGAACATCAGGCGCGTGGTGATGTACAGCTGGCTATTCATCGCCGACAGCGCCGCCACCAGGATCACCGCGTTGATCACCCCGCCGGCATAGGGAATGCCGGTGGCCGCCATGACCATGACGAAGGGGCTTTCACCGCCGGTGTTGCGGCTCCAGGGCACAATGGCCAGGACCAGGGCGATGGTCAGCAGGTAGAACACCACCAGGCGCACCACGGTGATGCGAAAGGCCCGGGTCACCGCACGTTCCGGGTCCTTGGCCTCGCCCGCGGCCACGGCGATCATCTCGATGCTCAAGTAACTGAAGAAGGCCACGATCACCGCCACCCAGGTGCCCCAGGCGCCATGGGGAAAGAAGCCGCCGTCGTTGCTGTAGTTGGCAAAACCGATGCCCGAGCCGGGCGCCGCGCCGTACACCACCCAGGCCCCGAGCAGGATGAACACCAGGATGGCGCACAGCTTGAGCAGCGAGAACACATACTCGATGCCGCCGAACACCTTGACGCTGAAGGCGTTGGCCAGGATCAGCGCCAGGGAGAAACCCAGCATCCAGTAACCGCCGGGGACGTCCGGGTACCAGTACTTCATGTACATCGCCGCCGCGGTGATTTCCGTGCCCACGGCAAACACGATGGAAGCCCAGTAGGCGTAGCGGATGGCAAAGCCGAACCAGGGCGCCACATAGAATTCGGCGAATGAACCGAACGAGCCGGACGTCGGATGGCGCACGGTCATTTCCGCCAGACAGCCCATCAGCAGCAGCGCGATCACCGCGCCGATGGCGTAGCTCACCAGCACGCTGGGGCCGGCAAAGCCGATGGCGAAACTGCTGCCCAGGAACAGCCCGGTGCCGATGGCCCCGCCGATGGCGATCATCGACAGCTGGCCACTGCTCAGGCTTTGCTTGAGTCCTTGTTCACGGTCTGCCACTTGTTTGAAGGTGCGTATTGTTTTTGTCATGACACTCTTGCTCCAAGGCTGGGCACTGGGTTCAGGTCACCGCTTTGCGGGCCAGGAACTGCGGCTGGTTCCACTCCTCGCTGACGAGGATGTCGCGCAGTGCGTCGACGCAGGTCCAGATGTCTTCAAAGCGGTTGTACAGCGGGGCAAAACCGAAACGCAGGAGGTCCGGCGCGCGGAAGTCGCCGACGATGCCCCGGGCGATCAGGGCCTGCATCACCGGGTAGGCCTGGGGGTGGCTCAGCGACACCTGGCTGCCGCGCTGCTCGGCATCGCGCGGGGTCTGCAACTGCACGCCCAACCCGGCCAGTTGCTCGTCACACAGGCGGATGAACAGCTCGGACAAGGCCAGGCTCTTGCTGCGCAAGGCCTGCAGGTCGACGCCGTCGAACACCTCCAGCGCCGCTTCCAGGGCCAGCACACCCAACTGGGGCGCGGTGCCCACCAGCATCCGGTCGAGGCTCGGGTGCGGCTGGTAGTCATGGCTGAAATCAAAGGGGCTGGCGTGTCCGTGCCAACCGGTCAGCGGCTGGCGCACTTGGGCGATGTGACGCTCGGCGACAAACACGAAGGCCGGCGCGCCAGGGCCGCCATTGAGGTACTTGTAGCCGCAGCCCACGGCAAAGTCCGCACCGGCCGCGTTCAGCTCCACCGGCATGGCCCCGGCCGAGTGGCACAGGTCCCAGACCACCAGCACCCCCAGCTCGTGGGCCCGCGCGGTGATCGCCGCCATGTCGTAGCGGCGGCCGGTCTTGTAGTTGACGTGGGTCAGGGAGAGGATCGCCACCTGGTCGCTGAGGGCGTCGAGGATCTGCTCCGGGTCGACGCACTGCAGCCGGCAGCCGGTCAGCTCCGCGACGCCCTGGGCGATGTACACATCGGTGGGAAAGTTGCCGTTCTCCGCCAGGATCACCCGGCGCGACGGCTGCATGCGCAAGGCCGCCACCAGCACCTTGAACAGGTTGATCGAGGTGGAGTCGGCCACTATCACTTCGTGCCCCTGGGCCCCGATCAGCCCGGCGACGCGGGCCCCGGTGCGCTGCGGCGCGGGGTACCAGTCGGCGTCGTTCCAAGAGTTGATCAGGCCCTCGGCCCACTCCACCTTGAGCACCTGCTCCAGGCGCGCCGGAACATGGGCCGGCATGGCCCCCAGGGAGTTGCCGTCGAGGTAGATCTTGTGTTGCGGCAAGGTAAAACGCTGGCGACAGAAGGCCAACGGGTCTGACTGATCCAACTGCTGGATCTGCTCCCGGGTACAGGGCGCGGAACGGCTCATGACGATCCCTCGGTATCGATGATTGGGCGCCGGGGTCGCAGCAAACGGCCACCAGCGAGTCCGGATGCTAGCCAGCGCCGTCATTACTGGATAATAGAAAAGGCGGCCCTTTATATTCCCGCTGGTAATACCCAACCCCGCTCACCGCCTGCCCTCCATCGGCGGGCCGCTCGGTTGCGCCGCAGCCACAACAGCGCTGGCGCAAAAGCTCTGTCGACGATTGATTGCAGCTTTTATTTGCGAAGGCTATTTCAAGTTGGTACGCCATGTGCAAACGTTTGCGAGTTGCAAATTTGTGGGTGTTCGCCACCGCCACGCGCGCGAACGGACATCAGGGACTTCACACCGCACGAACAGGGACTTTCCATGCACAACCGCTTCCCCCGTCATGGCCAATGGGCTGTTTCCCTCGGGCTGGCCGGCGTTACGGGTCTACTCAGTCACGCCACGCTGGCCCAATCCCCCGCGCCGGACGCGTCAGCCCAGGGCGAAAGCCTGAGCGCCGATGTGCAATCCGCGAAACAGGGCGCCTACCTTTCCGACTGGTACAACCAGGACCTGATGCTGATCGGCAGCAAGGACATCAGCTTCGGCCCGCGCCCGGCGGACGACATCTACCTGGAGTACGAATACTTCGGGCGCAAGGGCCCCTTCGAGCTGTACGGCTACATCGACCTGCCGAAGATCCTCGACATCGGCAACAGCCACGACAAAGGCATCTGGGACCACGGCTCGCCGCTGTTCATGGAGCACGAACCGCGGATCTCCATCGATTACCTGGCCGGTCGCAGCCTGGCCATCGGTCCGATCAAGGAGTGGTATGTGGCCTTCGACTGGATCTACGACCACGGCAGCCGCACCGCCAACCGCGCCAACACCCTGTACAGCGGCCTGGGCACCGACATCGACACCCATTCGCGGGTCAACCTCTCGGCCAACTTCTATGGCCGCTACCAGTGGGAAAACTACGGCGCCAGCAACGAGTATTCCTGGGACGGCTACCGCGCCCAGCTCAAATACATCGTGCCCATCGACAGCTACAGCAACGGCGCCTCGCTGACCTACATCGGTTTCACCAATTTCGATTTCGGCTCCGACCTGCACAAGGACAACCCGGCGCGCACCGCCAATGCCACGGTGGCCACCAACGTGCTGCTGTACGCCTTCACTCACCTGCGCTTCACCCTGGTGGGCCGCTACTTCCACAACGGCGGCAACTGGGAGGATGGCAGCGTGCTGAATTTCGGCGACGGCGAGTTCCGTGCCCGCTCCAATGGCTGGGGCTATTACGCCGGGGTCGGCTATCAGTTCTAGAGCAATGGCAAGCTTCGAGCGGCAAACGGCAAGACAAGAACGGTTGCGATGAGTTGCAACCTGGACCAGGCAGGATAAGCGCCGGTTAACGGCAGTCATGGAGGTTGTATGCGTGGGATTACAAAGGTTTCGTGGGTATTGGGACTGGGGGCTGTGCTGGCAGGCGGCGCCTGGGCCACCGAGGCACCGATCAAGCCCAAGGTGGTGCTGATCAGCATGTTCGCGCCGGAAGCGCAGCACTGGATCGAGCGCCTGGAGCTCAAGCGCGAGATTCGCGTGCCGGGGCTGGCGGCGGAGTATCCGAGCATTCGCTGCAATGACCGGGACGTGTGCCTGTTGACCACCGGCATGGGCCAGACCAATGCCGCGGCGTCGACCCTGGCCCTGGCCCTGTCGCCGAAGTTCGACCTGCGCAAAAGCTATTTCCTGATTGCCGGGATCGCCGGCATCAGCCCGCACCACGGCACCCTCGGCACCGCCGCCTGGGCTCATTACCTGGTGGAGTTCGGCACCCAGTGGGAACTCGACTCCCGGGACGCGCCCAAGGACTGGCCCACCGGCTACCTGGGGATCAACACCAAGGGCCCCAACGAAAAACCGCCTCTGGACTACAAGACCGAAGTCTTCGAGCTGAACCCCAAGCTTCAGGCCAAGGCCTTCGCCCTGAGCCAGCGGGTGACCTTGAGCGAGAGCCAGGAATCGGCGGCCTGGCGCCTGAAATACCCCAAGGCCCCGGCCAACCAGCCGCCGGTGGTGACCCGCTGCGACACCCTGGCGGGCAACACCTGGTTCTCCGGCACTCGCCTGAGCGAACGGGCCGAAGTCTGGACCCGCCTGCTGACCGACAACAAGGGCACCTACTGCACCACCCAGCAGGAAGACAACTCCACCTACGAAGCCTTGCTGCGGGCCAGCCGCGAGGGTCTGGTGGACATCCAGCGCCTGGCGGTGCTGCGCGCCGGTTCCGATTTCGACCGCCCGGCGCCGGGGGCCAGTGAAGTGGACAACCTGCTCAAGTACGCCGACCAGGGCGGCTTTGTCCCGGCCCTGGAGAACCTCTACCGGGCCGGCAATCCGCTGGTGCAGGACATTCTCAACAACTGGTCGACCTGGGAAACAGGCGTCCCCGACGCCTGATCCGTGGCAACCCGCAGGAACCGGCGTGCCGACGAAGGCGCGCTCAGGGCCATGACCGTTGGCGCCAGAGTCGGCCAATCAAAGTGAATTTTTGCGCCTGCGGGGGATCACTCAAGGATCACAGGGAGGAACAGAGGCTTTATGAACAACGCAAAACTCTTCGTCATCGAATACACCCTTCACGGCGCTCCCAAGTCCTTCATCATCCGCCAGGAAAAGATGGACAACGCCGAGGCCTGGCACTGGGCAAGCTGTGATGCGGGAGTGGGCCGCATCGGCCGTTTCGGCCGGGAACGGGTGAAGAAGACCAGCAAGCCCATGGCGGAAAAGTTCGGTATCGAGAATGTCACCTGGCGGCCTTCGGTCTAGGCCCGCCGCAAACGGGTGGGGCCGCAGCCCCACCCGTTTGCGCTCTTCAGCCGTGGGCGCCTTGGGCGCATTTGCACCCTTGGGTGGAAGCACAAGGCTCACCATGAGCGTGATGATCGGCGCAAGCCTGACAGCAGTAGTGCTTGCCGTGACGGACAATCGCATGGGGCCCCAGCTTGCAGGTGCAGGCCGGACAGGCGCAGGTTTCATTGGACATGGCAGGGTTCCTTTTTATCAGTCTTTCAGGGGACTCGATCACCGCGCCACCTCAGACAACGGCAGCCACTGCACGGTACGAGCCCTCCAAAGACTAGGCCAACCCAGCCCCCCCGCCACGCCAACAGCGACTAAAGTGATTCGGCCAGCGCCCGCATGGACCGATGGCCACCCCGGCCCGGCCAGCCAATGATGCAGGCCGTGGTCATGCTGTCTCGACCTGACAAGAACAACCCAAGGTCATTCGCCGCCCATGACGATTCTCTATGACGAAACCCTCGACGGCGCCCTGCCCGACGTCGACCAACAGGCCCTGATCCGGGCCTTGCGCAGCCAATTGCCGGACCTGGAACTGCTGGACCAGGAGCCGCAGCTCAAGCCCTACGAATGCGACGGCCTCAGTGCCTATCGCACCACACCGATGCTGGTGGCCCTGCCGCGGCATCTGCACGAGGTCCAGCGCTTGCTGCAGATCTGCCATGAGCACCGGGTGCCAGTGGTCCCCCGAGGGGCCGGTACGGGTTTGTCCGGAGGCGCCCTGCCCCTGGAAAAAGGCCTGCTGCTGGTGATGGCGCGCTTCAAGGACATCCTGCAGATCGACCCGGCCGCCCGCTGCGCAAGGCTCCAGCCGGGGGTGCGCAACCTGGCGATTTCCCAGGCGGCGGCGCCTTTTGGCCTGTACTACGCCCCCGATCCTTCATCACAGATCGCTTGCTCCATCGGCGGCAACGTCGCGGAAAACGCCGGGGGCGTGCATTGCCTGAAATACGGCCTGACCGTGCACAACCTGCTGCAGGTGGAGATGCTCAGCGTCGACGGCCAAGCCATGACCCTGGGCAGCGACGCCCTGGACGCGCCGGGGTTCGACCTGCTGGCGCTGGTCACCGGCTCCGAGGGCCTGTTGGGGGTAATCACCGAGGTCACGGTCAAGCTGCTGCCCAAGCCGCCGATCGCCAAGGTGCTGCTGGCGGCCTTCGATTCGGTGGAAGCCGCCGGCCGCGCCGTGGCCGAGATCATTGCCGCGGGGATCATCCCCGGCGGCCTGGAGATGATGGACAACCTGGCGATCCGCGCCGCCGAGGACTTCATCCACGCCGGCTACCCGGTGGACGCCGAAGCCATCCTGCTGTGCGAACTGGACGGGGTTGAGGCTGATGTGCATGACGACTGCGAGCGGGTGCGCCAGGTGCTGGAACGCGCCGGCGCCAGGGAGGTGCGACTGGCCCGGGACGAAGCCGAGCGCGTGCGCTTCTGGGCCGGGCGCAAGAACGCCTTTCCAGCGGTGGGCCGTTTGTCCCCGGACTACTACTGCATGGACGGCACCATTCCCCGGCGCCAGCTACCGGGGGTGTTACGGGGCATTGCTCGTCTCGCCGCCGAGCATCAACTGCGGGTGGCCAACGTGTTCCATGCCGGGGACGGCAACATGCACCCGCTGATCCTGTTCGATGCCAACCGGCCGGGCGAGCTGCAGCGGGCCGAGGCCCTGGGCGGCAAGATCCTCGAACTGTGCGTGGCGGTGGGCGGCAGTATCACCGGCGAACACGGCGTGGGCCGGGAGAAAATCAACCAGATGTGCGCCCAGTTCAACGCCCACGAGCTGGCGCTGTTCCATGGGGTCAAGGCCGCCTTCGATCCCGGCGGCCTGCTCAACCCCGGCAAGAACATCCCGACCCTGCAACGCTGCGCTGAATTCGGCGCCATGCATATCCATCATGGGCAACTGCCCTTCCCCGAACTGGAGCGCTTCTGATGACGGCGCCTCCCGACGGCGATGCCAGCGCCGCGCTGCTGGAACAGGTCCGCAACGCCTTGCAGGACAGCACCCCGTTGCGTATCCAGGGCTCCAACAGCAAAGCCTTTCTCGGCCGCGAGTACGCTGGGGAAATCCTCGATACCCGCAGCCATCGCGGCATCGTCAGCTACGACCCCACGGAGCTGGTGATCAGCGCCCGGGCCGGCACCCCGCTCAGTGAGTTGCACGCCACCCTGGAGGCCGCCGGGCAGATGCTGCCCTGCGAGCCGCCATCGTTCGGCGCTGGGGCCACCCTGGGCGGCATGCTCGCCAGCGGCCTGTCCGGACCGCGTCGACCCTGGGCCGGCGCGGTACGGGATTTCGTCCTCGGCACCCGGATCATCAGCGGCAGCGGCCAGCACCTGCGCTTTGGTGGCGAAGTGATGAAAAACGTCGCCGGTTACGACCTGTCGCGGCTGATGGCCGGCAGCTACGGCTGCCTGGGGCTGATCACCGAAGTCTCGCTGAAGGTCCTGCCCAAGCCCCGGCAATGCCTGAGCCTGAGCCTGGAAATGGACCGTCAGCGCGCCCTCGCGCAATTGGCCGAATGGGGCCAACAGCCCTTGCCGATCAGCGCCGCCTGCCACGACGGCGAGCGCCTGCACCTGCGCCTGGAAGGCGGCGAAGGCTCGGTGGCGGCGGCCCATGAGCGCCTGGGCGGCGAGCCTCTGGATTCGGGCTACTGGAGCCAGCTCAATGAACAGCAGCTGGACTTCTTCAACCCCGGCCTGCCGCTGTGGCGCCTGTCACTGCCACACAACACGCCGCTGCTGGCACTGCCCGGCGAACAACTGCTGGACTGGGGCGGCGCCCAGCGCTGGCTGAAAACCGCTGCACCAGCCAGCGAGATCCGCGCCGCCGTCAGCGCCGTTGGCGGCCACGCCAGCTGCTACAGCCACGGCCTGCAAGACAGCCCGTTCCAGCCCCTGGCGCCGACCCTGCTGCATTACCACCAGCGGCTCAAGGCGCAGCTGGACCCGCAAGGGATCTTCAACCCCGGCCGACTCTACGCGGAGCTCTAGACCATGCAGACCACCCTCAGCCCCGAGGCCCGGCAACTGCCCCGGGCCGCCGAAGCCGAGCGCATCCTGCGCAGCTGCGTGCACTGCGGTTTCTGCAACGCCACCTGCCCTACCTACCAGTTGCTGGGCGACGAACTGGATGGCCCCCGCGGGCGCATCTACCTGATCAAGCAGGTGCTCGAAGGCGCCACCGCCACCGCACAGGTCCAGCAACACCTGGACCGCTGCCTGACGTGCCGCAACTGCGAAACCACCTGCCCGTCCGGAGTCGATTATCACCACCTGCTGGACATCGGCCGCGCCGTGGTGGATGCCGCCCTGCCCCGGCCCGCCGGCCAGCAACTGCTACGCCGCGGGCTGCGAGCGCTGAGTGCCAACCCGCAGCTGTTCAAGGCCCTGATCCAGGGCGGCAGCCGCCTGCGTCCGCTGCTGCCCCAGGCGCTGCAGGACAAGCTGCCGCGCCAGTTGCCCAGCGCCAAGCCGCGTCCGCCCCTGCGCCATGCACGGCGCGTGCTGTTGCTCGAAGGCTGCGTGCAACCGGGGCTGTCGCCCAATACCAATGCCGCGGCGGCGCGAGTCCTCGATCGCCTGGGCATCAGCGTGCAGCCGGTCGCCGAGGCCGGCTGCTGCGGCGCCGTGGACTATCACCTGGACGCCCAGGAAGCCGGCCTGCAGCGCGCCCGACGCAACATCGACGCCTGGTGGCCGCACCTGCAACAGGGCGCCGAAGCGATCATCCAGACCGCCAGCGGCTGCGGCGCCTTCATCAAGGATTACCAGCACCTGCTGGCCCATGACCCGGCCTACCGTGACAAGGCCCGGCAGGTCAGCACCCTGGCCCGGGACCTGGTGGAAGTGTTGCGCGCCGAACCTCTGGAGCAGCTCGGCGCCCACAGCGAACAGCGTCTGGCCTTCCACTGCCCCTGTACCCTGCAGCACGCGCAAAAGCTCGGCGGCGCCGTGGAAAGCCTGCTGCAGCGCCTGGGCTTCAACCTCACTGCGGTGCCCGACAGCCACCTGTGCTGCGGCTCGGCGGGCACCTATTCGCTGACCCAGCCGGCGCTGGCACGGCAACTGCGGGACGACAAGCTGCGGGCCCTGGAAAGCGGCCAGCCGGAGTTGATCGTCACCGCCAACATCGGCTGCCAGACCCACCTCGATGGCGCCGGCCGCACCCCGGTCCGCCACTGGATCGAGGTGCTGGAAGACGCGCTGAGCTGAGCTAAGCGCCAAGCTCCGAGCTGGAAGCTGGAAGCTGGAAACTTGTGGCGTGTGGCCTGCGGCCTGCCACTTGCAGCTCAGGGCCGTGCCTTGCTGCGGTACATGAACAACAGCGCCAGGGCCAGGCACAGCAGCGCCAGCAGGCGGTTGGACGACAGCTCGATGGCCGGGTTGCCAAACCAGCCGAAGTTGTCGATCAGCATGCCCATGGCCAGTTGTCCGAGGATCACCGCCACCGTGGCCACCGCGGTGCCGACCCGAGGCACCGCGCCGACCATCACCAGCATGTAGACCACGCCAAACAGCGCGCCAGTGAGTTGCCATTTCGGCGCCTGCAACAGGCTCATGGCCTGAGGGGGCTGGAAAAACACAATCAGCAGCCCGGTGATCAGGGCACCCACGGCAAAGGTCAGCAGGCTGCTGCGCAACACCCCCACGCTTTCACCCAGGCGGCCATTGATCGCCGCTTGCACACTGAGCACCGCACCCGCAGCCACCACCAGGACCAGCAAAAGAATCAGGTTCATGTTCAACCTCGGGCGATCAGGATCAGGGCCACGACAATCAGCACCAGGGCCAGCCAGCGTTCGCCATTGACCGGCTTGCGGGCGCTGCCGAACCAGCCGAAATGGTCGATCAGCACGCTCTTGCCCACCTGCCCGGAGAGGATCGCGATCATGGTCATGGCAATGCCGATATGGGGCGTGGCCAGGGTCAGCACCACCACGTAGATCGGTCCCAGCACCCCGCCGAGCAATTGCCAGCGCGGCAGTTGGCTGAAGGCCGGCCCCGGCTGCGGACCGCTGAACAACAGCAGCAGAAACAGCAATGCCGTGCCCACGCCGAAGATGCTCAAGGTCGCCCACAAATGCCCGACCTGGGCGCCCAGCGGGCCGAGCAAGCCGGCCTCCACCGACAGGCCCATGCCCGCCAGAATCACCAGGGGCAACAACATCAAGCGCTGCCAGCCAGCGCGGGGTTCAACCTGGGCCGCCGGAGTCGGCAGCACTGGATCTAACACATTGGAGGACATGCAACACCTGCTTGGGGATCAAGGAATGGCGGGCATTATCGATTGCGCCTTCTTTGCGATAAATGGGAGCATGCCGACAACACCTTTGCGTAAAACGCACAGCAAGGATTTCCTATGCAAGGCTTCAACGACCTGGGCTTCAAGGCCCTGCGCCTGTTCATCGCGGTGCTCGACCAGGGCAGTTTTTCCGCCGTGGCACGCCGCGAGGGGCTGGCGCCTTCGTCCATCTCGCGGCAGATCCAGCTCATGGAACAGGCCCTGGGCCAGCAGTTGCTTTATCGCCACACCCGCGCCGTCAGCCCCACCGAGGCCGGGCGCTTGCTGGGCCACCATGCGCGGCGGGTGCTGGCGCAATGGGAAGAAGCCGAACAGGCGCTGCAGGAACAGCAGGACGAACCGGCCGGGCTGGTGCGGATCAATGCCCCAGTGGTGTTTGGCCAGCGACACCTGGCGCCCTGGCTGGGCGAGCTACTGGGCCGCCACCCCAAACTGCAACTGGACATCCAGCAGACCGACAACTACATCGATCCTTTGCAGGACGGCACCGACCTGCTGTTTCGCATCGGCACCCTGGAAGATTCCTCGATGCAGGCACGCCTGCTGGCCCCGCAGCGCTACCGGGTGGCGGCCAGCCCCGCCTATCTGGAACGCCATGGCACGCCACAGCACCCGCAGCAGTTGCAGCAGCACCAGTGCCTCGCCTACAAGGGCGAAACCGGCCAGCAGCGCTGGTTCTTTCGCCGGGGCCGGGAAGACTGGACGCCCTACAGCGTCAAGGGCCCCCTGACCGGCAACCACGCCGACACCCTGACCCAGGCCGCCGAACAGGGCCTGGGGCTGGTGATGTTTCCTTCCTGGCTGATTGGCGAGGCCCTGCATCAAGGCCGCCTGGTGGCCTTGTTCGAAGACTTCGACGTGGCCACCAGCCTCGAGCCGCAGCAGATTGCCGCCCTTTGGCCCGGCAGCCGGCGCCTCTCACTGAAAGTGCGCACGGTGATCGACTTCTTCGTCGAGAAATTCGGCCCGGAGCCCTATTGGGATCGCCGCGCCCCCGCCCCGTAACCCTAGGAGCTGGCTTGCCAGCGAAAGCGCCGGCAAGCCCTGCACAAGACTCAGCGCCCCCTTCGCCGGCCAGCCGGCTCCTACAGGAAGAGTTGAGCAATCAGCCAGGCGTTGGCTGCGCTGATGACAGCAAACAGGCTCCAGGCGAGGATCCGCGTCGGCCAACGGTTGACGAATTCGCCCATCAGGCGCCGGTCGTTGGTCATGCGGATCAGCGGGTACAGAGCAAACGGCAGTTGCAGGCTCAGCACCACCTGGCTCAACACCAGCAGTTGGCCCACTGCGCCATCCCCCAGCAGCCAGACGCCAATGAACGCCGGGATCAGCGCCAGCCCGCGGGTGATCAGGCGCCGTTGCCAGCAGGGAATCCGCAGGTTCAGGTAGCCCTCCATGATCACCTGCCCGGCAATGGTCCCGGTGAAGGTCGAGCTCTGCCCCGAGGCCAGCAGCGCCACGCCGAACAGCACGCTGGCCAGGGCTCCGCCCACCAGTGGGTCGAGCAGATGGTAGGCATCCTGGATCTCCACCACGTCGCTGTGGCCGGTGTTGTGGAAGGCCGCGGCGGCGAGGATCAGGATCGCCGCGTTCACCAGCAGTGCCAGGGCCAGGGAGCCGATGGTGTCGATGCGCGCCAGCTTGATGGCGTCGGCACGACTGGCCCGGTCCTGGCCGATCAAGCGGGTCTGCACCACCGAGGTGTGCAGGTAGAGGTTGTGGGGCATCACCGTGGCGCCGAGGATGCCAATCGCCAGGTACAGCGGTGCGGCGTCGCTGATGGCCGAGAGCGACGGGGTGAAGCCCCGGGCCACGTCCGGCCAATAGGGTTTGATCAGCAGCAGTTCAATGAAGAAACACACGCCGATGGTCGCCACCAGCGCCAGCATGATCGCTTCCAGCCGGCGAAAGCCGCGGTTCTGCAAGGCCAGCACCAGCAAGGTGTCGAAGGCGGTGATGACAATCCCGGTGCTCAGGGACACCCCCAGCAGCAGGTGGAACGCCAGGGCACATCCCAGCACTTCGGCCAGGTCGGTGGCGATGATCGACACCTCGGCCGCCAGCCACTGGGCCCGGGCCGAACGGCGGCTGTAGCGCTCCCGGCACAGTTGCGCCAGGTCGCGCCCGGTGGCGATACCCAGGCGTGAGCACAGGCATTGCACCGCCATCCCCGCCAGGCTTGCCAGCAACACCACGAACAGCAGGTTGTAGCCATAGCGCGACCCCGCCTCGATGGCGGTGGCCCAGTTGCCCGGGTCCATGTAGCCGATGGAAATCAGCAACCCGGGGCCGGCAAAACGCAGCAGGCGCTTGAACAGCGAAGCGCTGGGATCGACGGACACGGAGCCCGCCACCTCCGGCGGACAAAAGGGGGCGGTGGCAACTTTCGGTAGGCTGAATTTCACGGGGATTTCCACGACGAATTGACGCAAGGGCTCAGCTTAGAGGTTTCAGCACAGCCACCCAAGCCTGATTTTTCACCCTGAAGGCGAGTATGCTGCTGCCACTCCAGACCCTTGCGACGCCTGCTGCAGGTATCGATTTCCCGCCCAAGGTGGCCCCGTGAACAGCGCTGCGACACCCCCCGAACCCGACACCCAGCCCCCCTTCCTGCAACCCGGCGACCGGGTGCTGCTGTTCGATGGGGTCTGCAAGCTGTGCAATGCCTCGGTGCGTTTCGTCATCCGCCACGACCGCCAGCGGCGTATCAAACTGGCATCGATGCAATCACCCCAGGGCCAGGCGCTGCTGAAATGGTTCGGCCAGCCCACCGAGCAGTTCGACAGCGTGCTGCTGATCGAGGACCAGGGGCTGTCGCAACGCTCCGAGGCCTTTATCCGCCTGATGGCGCAACTGCCTGCCCCCTGGTGCTGGCTGCGCCTGTTGCGCTGGATTCCCCGGCCGCTGCGGGACTGGGGCTACGACCGTATCGCCGGCAACCGCTACCGCTGGTTCGGCCGGCATGACGTCTGCCTGCTGCCCAGCCCCGACCATCACGGGCGCTTTCTCGACGACCCGTCCTGAGTCCGGAGCCGGCCAGCGCGCCTCAGCCGGGCTGACGGCGGAAGAACAGGGTCACCTGCCCCAGCTCGAAACCGAACTTGGTCATGTAGGAACGATTGGCCAGGGTGTTTTCGTCCAACAGGTACATCCAGTCATCGAAATGCACCTGATAGGTGGTGCCGTCCACCGGCAGGTTGAGCACGTAACGCCAGCGCAGGGCATTGCCGGAGACTTCGCCCCGGGCCTCGCCGACCACGTCGTCGGCGGTCCCGCGCCACAGACCGGGCCCCGTCGGGACCAGGGTCCAGATCCGGGTCTGGCGGGTGCCATCGCTGTAGGTAAAGTCCTCATGCATGATGAACTTCTCGCCTTCGCTGCGGCTGTTGATCTGCACATGGAAGCGCTTGATCACCTCACCGGAGCGCTTCTGGAACAGGCCCCAGGCCTCGACCCGGCCACTGAAGAACTGCCGCAGTTCCAGCTCGGGCTTCTGGTCACGGTACTGTTTGACGTCGGTGTCGCTGCAAGCAACCAGGCCAAGGCACAGCACCAGCAAGTATTTCTTGAACATGGAACATCTCCTGTGCTGCGCCCGCTATCGGCCCAGCAGTTGTGCGCGCAACTGCGGATTGCGGGTGCGCGGGTCGAGCCAGATGGCAAAGAACGCTCGGGCGAAGGCCTCGTCGTCGACCACGTGCTGCAAGCGCTGCTCGACAAAGAACTGCACCCCGCGACCGGGCAGGAACACCCCGGTGATGCGCTGGCCCGGTTCGACATCGACGAAGGCGCGCTGCATCTGCGCCTGCCAATCCTTGAGTTGCTCCGGGCTGACTGCAGTGCCGGACAAACGCTGGATCTCATCCAGGCTGGTCTGCACCAGCTCGTCACGACGGATCGTGCGCCGATAAGTCAGCTCCAGGGCAAAGGGGCTGTCGGCCGTCAACGGCAAGGCCGTGCCCCAGAGCCGGGCGTTGTAAACCTTGAAGCCGAACCAGCTGAACTCACCGCTGCCCAGCAGCCGTGCATTGGGCAGCGACTCTTGCCAGCCGGCACTGGCGGTGGCGCTGAACAACACCAGCAGCCACAACAACCGCGCCGCGAGCACTCGCCGGATGCTGTTCATTCAAGACCGCCTGGGCAACAGCTGGAGAAATTCCTGGCGGGTACTGGCGCAGTCGCGAAAGGCCCCGAGCATCACTGAGGTGTTCATCAGCGAGTTCTGCTTCTCGACCCCGCGCATCATCATGCACATGTGCCGCGCCTGGATGACCACCGCCACCCCGGCCGCCCCGGTCACTTCCTGGACCGCCTCGGCAATCTGCCGGGTCAGGTTTTCCTGGATCTGCAGGCGTCGCGCATACATGTCGACGATCCGCGCCACCTTGGACAGCCCCAGCACCTTGCCGGTGGGGATGTAAGCCACATGGGCCTGACCGATGAAGGGCAGCAGATGGTGCTCGCACAGGGAATACAGCTCGATGTCCTGAACCATCACCATCTCGTCGCTGGTGGAACTGAACAACGCGCCGTTGACCAACTCTTCGAGGCTGGTGTCGTAACCGTGACACAGATAACGCAAGGCCTTTGACGCTCGCTGCGGGGTATCGCGCAGGCCCTCGCGGGATGGATCTTCACCCAGCCCCTGAAGAATGCAGTGGAAATGCTCGGAGAGAGGATCGTACATGGCGCACAGGTTCCGCAAAGTGAATGAGGCGGGCAAATCCTTGCACGCGCCAAGGGGAAAAAGAGGGCCCCGAGGTGACCAACCACACAACTGGCCCAGCCCTGATTCCACCAGGGCTTGACCTCGGGAACCCCAAAGTGTGGAGAGTGACAGCCTGGACAGCTAAAACTGGCCAGTGATCACCTCATCTCACACTGAAAAACCTATACGAGAATTTCATTTTTGTACAACTTTTATCGATTAAAACCCGATAAAAACCGTAAATACTTGTACAAAAAACTCAAAAACCGATTCAGCCTCATTGTTTCGTACAAGAAAAACCCGCACCAGCCTGCTCTCTCCGGTGCTTCGCTTTTTGCCAGATACACGTGCCAGATACGCGTCAGATGCAGGGTTGGATGCTAGGGTGGCGCACCGTTCATCCACCGAGCCCCCCCCCATGCTGCTGTTGAAACTGCTGACAGTTCCCGGATTCCTGCTGTTGATTTCCCTGGCGAGCAAGCGCTGGGGGCCGAATGTTGCCGGCTGGCTTGCGGGTTTTCCCGTGGTGGTGGGGCCGATCCTGCTGTTTCTGGCCCTGGAGCAAGGTCCGGTGTTCGCCACCCACGCCGCAGTGGCTGCCCTCTCGGCATTGTTCGCCATGATCGCTTTCAGCGTTGCCTACACCCATGCCGCGCAGACCCTGGCCTGGCCTGGAGCCCTGAGCATCGCCACCCTGGTCTGGGTGCTGCTGGCCAGCGTGATCGCCCAGGTCCCGCCCTCCCTGGGGTTCTCGATTTTCTGTGCCGCCAGCGCCCTGTTGCTGGCGCCCCGGGTGTTTCCCCGGGTCAAGACTGTGCCCGCCCTGCCCGGCACCCAGTCGGACAAGCTGGTGTACCGCATGCTCGCCGGGGCCCTGCTGACCCTGGCAGTCACCTTGCTGGCCAGCACCGTTGGCGAACGCTGGAGCGGCATGCTCGCAGTCTTTCCGGTGCTCGGCAGCGTGCTGGCGGTGTTCTCCCACCAGAGTCACGGCGTGGCCTTCACCACTGTGCTGCTGCGCTCGCTGAGCACCGGCCTGTATTCCTTTGCGGCGTTCTGCCTGGTACTGGCCCTGGCCCTGCCGAAACTGGGAATGCTCGCCTTTGGATTGGCAGTGGCGGTGTCAATGCTGGTGCTGGGTTTGAGCAAGCGCCTGTTGGCGCGAAGCACAATCGGCGCCGCCGCTGGGCAACGTCCTTGAACCGTCGATACACGGGAGCAGGCGCGCCTGCATGATGGATTTTCAAACGGGTGGAAGAACGTGATGAGTCGCACAGGCACACTCCAGGTTGCATTGACCCTACGAACCTATTCAGAGCAGGTTGAGCGGCATGACCACGACCATCACCAGATCGTGCTGCCGCAATCAGGCGCCATGGACATAGAGATCGATGGGCGTGGTGGCCGAGTCGACTGGAGCCAGGGCGTGATCATTCCGGCAGGCACCGCGCATGCCTTTTGTGCCAGCGCCACCAACCGCTTCCTGGTGCTGGATCTGCCACTCGCCTCGACCGGCATCGACCAGAGCGAAGCTGAAAGCATCAAGCGGCTTCAGCAGCCACGCTTCTTCGCGGTCAGGCCGCCGATTCGCCACCTGCTTGACTACGCCACGCACAGCGAGCCCTTGCTGGTCCGTTCGTCAGAGATGGCGCAGTCCTGGAGCAACTTGCTGATTTCGTCCCTGGTCCAGCCTTATGGCCGTGCACCTGACCACGGGTCACTTACACTGGCCAGGGCCCTGACCCATATCGAAAACAATCTGGACACGCCTCTGACCGCCGCGCAAATAGCGCGAGTTTCAGGCACCAGCGAACGACGCTTGTACACACTGTTCGAGCAGCAGCTGAAAACCACGCCTTTTGCCCATGTCACCCGTCTGCGCCTGGACCTGGCCATGGACCTGTTGCGCGACACTCGACTGTCGATCGCGGACATTGCCCAGCGCGTGGGTTACGCCGACCAGAGCGCCTTGAATCACGCGCTGAAAAAAAACCGCAACCTGACACCGGCAGCGGTCCGAAAGAGCGCCAGCACGTCCTGAAAAGGTGCAGCCTGGAACACGTATGCGGCAGCCCAAGCCAATACCCGGGCCATCGCCTTTTCTATCATCCGCATTTCGAAGTGCGGATCAGGCGGGCCTCATGACACAGCCAGCAACCTCGACCGAAACAGCCAGGCCCCACAGGCCTGCCGCCTGGGCAACCGCCATGGGGGTCATTGCGGTTTTTCTGTGGTCCTGCCTGGCCTTGCTCACCACCCTGACGTCAGGCATCCCGCCCTTTGAACTGCTGGCATTGAGCTTTAGCGTGGCATTTCTCGCCAGCCTGCTCATTCTCGGGCTGCGAGGCACCGCCGGATTCCATGGCTGGCGCCAGCCGTGGAAGGTCTGGGCCACGGGGTTTCTGGGAATCTTTGCCTATCACGCGCTGTACTTCTTTGCCCTCAAGGCCGCGCCCCCGGCCGAGGCCAGCCTGATTGCCTACCTCTGGCCCCTGCTGATGGTCTTGCTGGCCGGTGCCACGGGCGGTCAGCAACTGCGCCCACGACAACTGCTGGGAGCGCTCCTGGGGCTCGCCGGCACGGCGTTCATCATGCAGCAACGCTCACAGTCCGGCGTGGCCAGCATGCCGATCGCCGGCTATGCGGCCGCCTTGTTCTGTGCCTTGGTCTGGTCGGGGTACTCGGTGATCAATCGACGCTTCAGTAATGTTCCCAGCAGCATCATCGGCGCAATCTGCGGCCTGGTGGCGGTAGCTGGAGCGCTTTGTCACCTGGCGTTCGAAACCATGGTTCAGCCTGACTACGGGCAATGGCTGGCAATCATCGGCCTCGGGCTGGGCCCGGTTGGCCTGGCGTTCTTTGCATGGGACCACGCGACCAAACACGGCAACCTGGCGAGTCTCGGCGCTCTTTCCTATCTCGCCCCGCTGTTTTCCACCCTGTTACTGATCGTCGCCGGTCAAACCCACGCCAAGCCGATCCTGCTGGTACCGGCGGTCCTCATCATCGCCGGGGCAGTGATTGCCACCTCAAGCCGGCGTATCGGCAGCACATGATGCGCGGCATCAGCAACGGCCATCTGAAGAACAACGACTAGCGCGCATAAAACTTGCTGGAGCAGGCCGTAACGACCGTGGGATGATGCGCACCCCTGATCCCATGCCCGGAGATTGTGCATGTCATCCTTCGCTAGAAAAGCCCTGGTCCTGGTGTTCGCCGCAGTGGCGGGCTTCGGTGCGCTGAACGCGGTTGCCGCCGACAAGTCCACGGCCAAAGCGGCGCCGGGAGAAAAAGTCTCGATGCTCGACGGCAAGCTGTCCTTCACCCTGCCCAAGGGCTTCAGTGCCTCGGCCCTGCCGGCCGGCAGCGAGGCCGACGGCACCGCGGGCGCCAGCGGCACTCTGTATTCCAACGCCACCACCCGCACCGTGGTGATCGCCGCGCAGAACAGCATTCCCAATGCGGCTCAGGTCAAGGACAACGACAGCGCCTTTCTCGATGCCGCGGTCAGCGGGTTCCTGTCGCAACAGGCCGCAGCGCTGCCGGACTTCAGCAAGCAGAGTGAAAAGAGCATGACCCTCAAGGGCCTCGGTGTGCGGCAGATCGACAGCACCGCGACCCAGGGCGGCGGCCAGACCCTGAACTCGACCCTGATCGCCGGCTCCGGCACCCGCATGGCGGTGATCCAGGTGATTTCCCGGGCCGCCGACAAGGCCGGCCATGCGGCGCTGATGAAGCACATCCTCGGTCAGTAGACCCGCTTCAACTCAGGGGGTGAGCCCAGCCCCCTCCAGGCCAAAGGCAGCAGCGCCAGCACCGCCAGCAAAAACCCCACCTGAGACAGGTAGAAGGTTTCCAGCCACTGGCTGTGGGCCGCCACATAGAAACTGTTGTGCACGACATCCAGCACGATGATCGCCAGGGTCAGCACCAACCCCCAGCGCGGGCGCACCCACAGCAGCAACGCCGCCAGCGGATCAAAAACGGTCAGGGCGCCCCAGAAGGCCCGGCTGGCCAGGGGCGTGTCGACGCCATAGCCATAGTCCCAGAGCAACCCATGGTCCAGGGCGGCGCGCAGGTGATTGAAGCTGGCTGCCAGCAGGCACAGGGTGAACAGCAGGCGGATAGACACGGACACTCGGGACATGGACACATCTACTGTATGAGCCGGCTTGCCGGCGAAGGCGCGATGGCGGATCGAGGGCCGACGCAGCCGAGCGTTCCCTGGCAACCCAGTTGCTGCGCCTCGTCAGCGTCGCCCCTGGCGGTTCAGTCGTTGATCAGCTTGCCGGCGCGAATCGCCTCGCGGCCGGCCACCTTGGCCAGCCAGATGCCCGGCTGGGTGTAGCGCCCGCGGTCCAGGGCAAAGAGCACGCCGCTGGTGCCGGCACGCACGGTGCTGACCCTGTCGTTCAAGGGGTCCACCACTTCGAACAGGGCATCGCCGCGCTCCACCCACTCGCCGGCATCGCGCAGAAAACTGACCACTCCGGGGTGCGGTGCGAACAGGTATTGGGTGCCTTCGAAAGGCATGCCTTCACAGCAGTGATCCGGTGCAGCGGGCCACTGGCCACTGATCAGGCCCTGCTCGGCCAGAAAGCCGAGGATGGCCTCGCAGTTGGCTCGCGCCTGCTCGACCCGGGTGTCGCCCATGCTGCCCAGCTCCAGGGTGGTGGCCAGGTTGGCCGGGGGAATCGCCGCCTGGGGAAAGTCCCGGGCCAGGCGCAGCCAGGGCGAGGAGCAGGATTCGTCGAAAGAGCTGCCGCCGGAGTCCTCGCAAAGCAACGCCACCCCAGCCTTCAGACGCGCCGCCAGGGACTGCCACCGCGGCCAGTGCTGGGGCAAGGCATAGAGGTGGATCGCCGCTTCGAAATCGCAATGCAGGTCGAGGGTGATATCGGCGTCGCAGGCATGGCGCAGCAGCAATCGGTGCAGGGCTTGCAGCTGCGAGTCTGGAGCCGGCAGCTCATCCAGCACCTGGACCATGGTGCGGCGGATCAAGGCGATATTGACGGCGGCATCAGTGCCCAGTTGCTTGCCGATCAAGTCGCCCACCGGACCACTGAGCTCGACGAAGGCACGGTTGAAGTTCTTGCCGCTGCCCAGTTCGAAACGCCCCAGGTGACTGCCCTGAACCTGCTGGTCGAGGCCGATGGGGTTGGCCACCGGCACCAGTTCGATCACAGCCTGCAAACGCCCCTGGCGCTCCAGTTCCGTCAGGCGCTGCTTCAGCTCCCAGGCGGTGCGCATGCCCGGCAGCTCATCGGCGTGCAGGCTGGCCTGGATGTACACCTTGCGGCCACCGCTGCCGAAGCGAAACACGCTGAGCTGGCGCGCAGTGCCCAGGTGGCCCCAGGGCAAGGAATGGTCGATGCGTTGCATAGTGGCTCCAGGGATCAAAAAAGGCGTGGCGCAGAATAAAACAGCGGCGCACAAAAAAGGTGGCGACCGGATCACGGGCGCCACCTTTTTTACCCAAGCTTTGCAGCCTGCGGCTTACTCGCCGTAGACATCAAAGTCGAAGTACTTGTCCTGCACTTGCTTGTACTTGCCGTTGGCGCGGATCTCGGTGATGGCCGTGTTGAATTTCTCTGCCAGCTCCTTGTCGCCCTTGCGCACGGCAATGCCGGCACCGCCACCGAAGTACTTCGGATCGTTGTACTCGGGACCGACGAAGGCAAAGCCCTTGCCGGCGTCGGTTTTCAGGAAACCGTCGTCGAGGTTGACCGAGTCCGCCAGCAGCGCGTCGACACGACCGGACACCATGTCCAGGTTGGCTTCCTGCTGGGAACCGTAGCGCACCAGGTCGATGCCGGCCGGCACCAGCACTTCAGTGGCGAAACGGTCATGAGTACTGGCGCGCAGTACGCCGACTTTCTTGCCCTTGAGCTCGGTCAGCGGGTCCTTGACCGTGGTGCCGGCCTTCATCACGAAGCGCGCCGGGGTGTGGTAGTACTTGATGGTGAAATCGACGTTCTTCTTGCGATCGTCGGTGATGGTCATGGACGACAGGATGGCGTCGATCTTCTTCACCTTCAGCGCCGGGATCAGGCCGTCGAACTCCTGCTCGACCCAGGTGCACTTGACCTTCATCTGCTCACACAGGGCATCGCCCAGGTCCACGTCGAAACCGGTGAGCTTGCCGTCGGGCGTCTTCATCGAGAACGGTGGGTAGCCGGCTTCGATACCGATACGGATCGGCTTGGCCTCATCGGCCGAAGCGGTCAGGGAAAACAGCGACAGTGCCAAAGCACCAAACAGCGCAAACTTATTCATTTATAACTCCAGGAGGCGGAGACTTTTATTGGCTGGTTTCGATTATGGGCAAATCGAAGTGGCCAGCAGTCTAGAGCGGCTCCCGGGAAGCAAATTGTGTTTATGCGACAAATACTTATAAAAAACACGCTGCCGCGATTCTGCGCCCTCCCCCTCGCCCCGGCGTGGTGCATTTGACCCTGAACCACCCGACGTTCGCCTCAGAACGGACCATTTTTACCGACACATCCTGCGCTAGCCGCAGCCTGGGGCCGCCGCCAGCGCAGTGGCCCCTCAGCAGGCGCAGGACAGATCCGGCCCCTCGCTACGCGGTTGCCCGGTGCTGAGCTCGAAGCCCTCATCGAGCCAGCCGGTGACCCCACCGATCATCTCCTTGACCGGGTATTCCAGGGCCGCCAGCTTGACCGCCGCCTTGTTCGCACCGTTGCAATGAGGACCGGCGCAATACACCACGAACAGGGTGTCGCGGGGATAACCGGCCAGCTGTTCGACGGTGAGCAAGTGCCCGGGCAGGTTGATCGCCCCGGGGACATGGCCGCGGGCAAAGGCCTCGGGGCCCCGCACATCCACCAGGACAAAATCCACTTCACCGGCCTCCTGGCTGCTGTAGACGTCGGAGCAGTCGGTCTCAAAGGTCAGGCGGTTGCAGAAATGCATCAGGGCAATGGCCGAAGGGGCGGCGGCAATGCTGCGGACCAGGCTGGTCATGGGCGTCTCCAGAACGTGGCGATTAAGGTGGGAAGAACTTTATCGGCCCTGCCCCACCGCGTTAAAGTGGCGCTCCGGACACCCACTGGTAACTTTCCGCCAAATGCACAATCCTCCCGGCTTGGTCGCGATCCTGGCTTACGACGGCCTTTGCACCTTCGAATTCGGCATCGCCGTGGAAATCTTCGGCCTGGCCCGGCCGGAGTTCGACTTTCCCTGGTATGAGCACTGCATCGTCGCCGTGGACCCGGGGCCGATGCGTGCCGCGGGCGGTATCCGGATACTGGCCGATGGCGGCCTGGAACTGCTGGAGCAGGCCCGGACCATCATCATTCCCGGCTGGCGCAGCCGCGACCAGGCGCCGCCGCCCGAGCTGATGGAAGCCCTGCGCCGGGCCTACCACCGCGGTGCGCGGCTGCTGTCGATCTGCTCGGGGGTGTTCGCTCTGGCGGCCAGCGGCCTGCTCAACGGCCTGGGCGCCACCACCCACTGGCGCTACACCCAAGAGCTGGCCGAGCGCTTCCCGGACATCTGGGTGGACCCGGATGTGCTCTACGTGGACGCCGGCCAACTGATCACGTCTGCCGGCAGCGCCGCCGGGATCGATGCCTGCCTGCACCTGGTGGCCCGGGACTTTGGCACTCGGGTGGCCAACAGCGTGGCCCGACGCCTGGTGATGTCGCCCCAACGGACCGGCGGCCAGGCCCAGTTCATTCCGGCTCCGGTCAGCCGCACCCCGCGCAGCGACCTGTCGCAGGTCATGCAATGGGCTCGGGAGCGCCTGCATGAGCCGCTGACGGTGAGCGACCTGGCGGCCCGAGCGCTGATGAGCGAACGCACCTTCCTGCGACGTTTCAGCGCCGCCACCGGCGCCACGCCCAAGGCCTGGCTGCAACATGAGCGACTGGCCCGGGCCCGGGAACTGCTGGAAAGCGGCAGCCAGACCACGGAAAGCATCGCCCTGCATTGCGGTTATCGTTCGGTGGAAAGTTTTCGCGTGGCCTTTCGCAGCCTGGTGGGCCTGCCGCCCTCGGCCTACCGCGAA
The DNA here is from genome assembly GCF_017491625.1 of Pseudomonas sp. 50_B. Classification (NCBI taxonomy): domain Bacteria; kingdom Pseudomonadati; phylum Pseudomonadota; class Gammaproteobacteria; order Pseudomonadales; family Pseudomonadaceae; genus Pseudomonas; species Pseudomonas sp. 50_B. The sequence goes on along the minus strand of NZ_JAFGYX010000034.1, from coordinate 4,040 downwards.
CGCTTCGGCCAAAAATCCCCCTCGTAGGAGCTGGCTTGCCGGCGAAGAACACCACGCTTATCCGGTGGCGTCCATTCCGGCCAGTGTCTAAGGCTCCGGTTTGCGCAGAAGGTAGGTATCCATGATCCAGCCATGCGCCTCGCGCGCTTGGCGACGGACCCGCTGGATGTCGTCGGCGACCTCGTCCAGGCGCCCGGCAATGAGGATTTCGTCCGCCGTGCCCAGGTAGGCGCCCCAATAGATGTCCAGGTCCTGATTGCGCAGCTGGCGGTAGGAGTCCTCGGCATCGAGCATCACCACCCGGCTGTCGGCATCACCGACCTGTCCCGCCGCCAGACGCCGCCCGGTGGTGATTTCCACTGAACGGCCAATACGGTTCAACGCCACCTTGTGTTGCGCCGCCAGGGCCTGGACGCTGGTAATGCCGGGGATCACCTGATACTCGAACTGCGCCGCACCACTGGCCAGGATCTGCTGCAGGATGCGCAGGGTGCTGTCATACAGCGACGGGTCGCCCCAGGCCAGGAAGGCACCGGTCTGGCCCTCTGCCAGTTCCTCGTTGATCAGCCGCTCGAAGACCTGCTGCTTGTCCTGGTTCAGGGCCTGGACGCTGGCCTGGTAGTCCACATCGCCGCGCTGGCGTTCCGGGGTCTGGGCTTCGACGAAGCGATAAGGACGCTCGGTGAGATAACGCTGGCACAGCTCGCGCCGCAGATCGATCAGCGAGTCCTTGCTCGGCCCCTTGTCCATCAGGAACACCACGTCACTGCGGTTCAGCGCCTTGATCGCCTGAATGGTGATGAAATCGGGGTTGCCGGCGCCGATGCCGATGATCAGGAGGGTTTTCATGGGGATCCGGTTCTCGCTGCTGTGCCAGGGGGCAAGTATGGGCGGCTTTGGCGCCCGGAGAAATGCCCCGAACGCCGGGCACAGTTCTCAGTCACGGCCATCCAGGCGCAGGCGCCAGCGACCGGCATGGCTGAGATCGATCCGCGACAGGGGCTCGATATCCATCAGGTTGAAACTGCCCAGGGGCGCCTGCAGCAACTGCAGCAGCACCGCACGCATGACAAAGGGATGGGTCACTGCCAACCAGTGCCCCGGACGCTGGGCCATCTGCTCCAGCCACTGCGCCACGCGCCGGCACAACCCGACGACCGACTCGCCTCCCGGCGGGGCGCTGTGAGGGTCGTCCAGCCAGGCCTGCAAGGCTTGCGGCTGCTGGCGTTGCAGATCGCCGATCCCCATCCCCTGCCAGGCGCCGAAGCCATAGTCACGCAGGGCTTCCTGCACTTGCGGCGCTGCGCTGAACAGCGCCGCCGTCTGACAGGTTCGCCGCTCCGGCCCGCACAGCACCTGCGGGTGGTGCCTGAACTGCGCAGCCCGGCTCAGGGCCTGGGCCTGCCAATCCATCTCCACGGCTTCGTCCAGGGGAAAGCGCCCCAGCTTCTGAGCGGCGGTACGGGCGTGGCAGATCAGCGTCAAACGGGTGGCCGGCAAGGGGTTATCTCGACAAAGGAACATCAGGGCTGAGGCCGGTTTTTAGCACGACCACGGGGCTATTTCCCAGCAGGGGACAGGTTGAAAATTCCTCAGAAACTCAAGAAAAGCCTGATCACCAAACAAGAAATGGCTTATAGGCAACCCAAACAGTACGCCTTTATTCTCCGCGAAGTTCCCACACTTCGACTCGAATCAGGTACCTCGACACCATGCACAGCGGTATGTGGGAGCTCCTGTCTCTCGACCTTGCGCTCAACGCCTCGCTCCAACCCATCGTCCTGCTGCAATACGTTGCCCTGGTAGGGATCTTCAGCATCCTGCTGATGCTGCGTCAGGACGCCCAGCGCCTGATCAAGTCGAAAAAGATCCTGCTGGGTTTGATCCTGGGCACCAGCAACGCCGCCTTGATCGCCCTCGCCTCCGGGTTCATGCAGACCCCGGTGAAGATTTTCCTGAGCAACGACATGCTGTTTCTCGCCGGTTTGCTGGGAGGCTGGTGGGGCGGCATGACCTGCCTGGTCCTGGTGGCACTGGCTCGTTACTGGATTGCCGGCGCCGCGCAGTTCGAAGAGGCGCTGTTCAGTTTTAGCCTGGTGGCCCTGGGGGGCATGCTGCTCCATCGCTGGTTCGAAACCCGCGACCTGAGCGCCCTGAGCCTGAAGGACATGCTGCTGGTGATCCTGGTGCGACTCGGCGCGGCCATCGTCCCGATGCAGATCATCGACTGGATGGGCACGGTCAGCTCCAGCATCACCGCGCAACTGCTGTCCTTGCGACTGAGCTCGACCCTGCTCTCCCTGCCCATGATCATCCTGATATTCGCCATGCTGCGCCGCGAAGCGCGCTACCAGTTGGCCCAGCAAAGCCTGCTGCAACAGGCCCTGACCGATCCGACCACCCAACTGCCCAATCGCCGTGCCCTGCGCGACCACCTCGACCAGATGCTGGAGCAAAACAAAGAGCGGCGTATCCCCCACACCCTGATCGTGATCAAAATCAGCAACCTCAAGGACCTGGTCGCCATCCACGGCCATGACTGGACCGACCAGTTGCTGATCTCCCTGGCGCAAGAATTCAGCAGCGGCGCCTCCAGCCATGCCCTGCAAGCCAGCGCCGCCCACCGCGCCTTCATGTTCTCGGACCTGAGCCTGGCACTGGTGGTGCCGTACCGCTCCATCCAGCAGGTCGAAGAATCGGCGCTGCTCGCCACCCTGCAGATGACCTTGCAGGCCGGTTTGCCCAGCGACGGCAGCCTGTCGCCCAAGCTGCAGTTCTGCGTGATCGATGCCTGCGCCGGAGACAGCGCCAACGTCACCTTGCGCAACATCAGCCTGGCCCTGCAGGACAACAGACAGCCGGTGCGGTACCTGCACCAGTCGCTGATCGAACAGGCGCAAAACAACGAACGCATCCGCCAGCAACTGCTGGAGTGGGTGCGATCGAACACCCCGCCGCTGTATTACCAGCCCAAGTTCTGCCTGAGCCAACGCACGATCATCGGCGCCGAAGCCCTGCTGCGGGCCCAGGACGACCAGGGCGCGGCGATTTCCCCCTTGCTGATCCTGGAAGTGATCCGCCACCACGACCTGCAGCAAGCCTTCGAATGGGCGACCATCGAAGCGGTGATCCGCGACGCCCGGTACTACATCGATGCCGGACTCCAAGGACCGCTGGCGGTGAACGTCTCGTCCTCGACCCTGAGCGATGCCAACTTTGCCGTCCTGCTGATCCAGCGCCTCAAGGAAGCCGGGCTTCCCGGCGCTCGCCTGACCCTGGAACTGACCGAGAGCACCCTGCTGCAAGACACCCAGCAAGTGGCGCACAACATGCTTCTGCTCAAGGATCACGGCGTGGGATTGTCCCTGGACGATTTCGGCACCGGCTACTCGGCCCTGAGCATCCTGGCCAAGTATCCTTTCAGCGAAGTGAAGATCGACCACTCGATGATTTCCCTGCTGCACTATGAACGGATGCGCACCGCGGTCTCCATCGCCCAGGAAAGCGCGCGCCTGTACCAGGCGACACTGACGGCCGAAGGGGTTGAAACCCAGGAGCAGATCGACATTCTCCAGAGCATTGGCATCCGCTGCGCCCAGGGCTACATCTTCTCCCCGGCAGTCCCCCTGGCCGAACTGATCGAACTGGATAGCGACGGGCCAAAGAAAGCGGCCCTCGATCAACCAGTGGGCAGCGTGGGCAAAGCCTGAGCGCCTTGATCGAACGCCTTTCGCCCAGCGCCTCATTGCCCACCTTGTTGAACCATTCCGTCAGGGCAAGATCCGGCTTGCCGGCGAAGAGGCCCGCAAGACCTGCAGCGCCCGGGCGGACGCCTTCGCTGGCAAGCCAGCTCCTACACGGGGGCAATACACACCGCTCCAGCTTCAGGCCGGCCGCAAGGCCGCCGTCTGGCTCTTGATCTTGATCTGAACGCCCCGTTAACCACGATGGCCGAACGCAGGCATTGAGCCGTGGGTAACCCGGCAGGGATGCCGGGTTAGCCGCCACCCGGCCATGGATGGCCGGTGGCGGCGGCCCAC